>NZ_JBHXEG010000053.1:17502-50001 GCF_042724935.1 Kitasatospora sp. NPDC127060 | reverse complement strand
TGTTGGGGTGTGTTTAGGGGGGGGTGTTTTTGTGGTCGGGCTCTTATACCAACGCCGCGCGGGGCCTACCGCCGGAAGGCGGCCGCCAGGACGTTGACCACATCGCCGACCACGATCACCGCCGGGGGCTTGACGCCCTCGGCCTCGACCACCGCGGCGACGGTGCCCAGGGTGGCGTCCACCCGGCGCTGGGCGGCGGTGGTGCCCTCCTGGACGATCGCGACCGGGGTGTCGGCCGCCCGTCCGTGGGCGACCAGCTCGGCGGCGATCGCGCCGATCTTGTCCACGGCCATCAGCAGCACCAGGGTGCCGTTCATCCCGGCGACGGCCGGCCAGTTGGTGACCGAGCGCGGGTCGTCCGGGCCGACGTGGCCGGAGATCACGGTGAACTCCTGGGTCAGCCCGCGGTGGGTGACCGGGATGCCGGCCGACTCCGGGACGCTGATCGAGCTGGAGATGCCGGGCACCACGGTGACCGGGATGCCGGCCTCGGCACAGGCCAGCAGCTCCTCGCCGCCGCGGCCGAAGACGTACGGGTCGCCGCCCTTGAGCCGGACCACGAACTTCCCGGCCCTGGCGTGGTCGATCAGCGCCTGGTTGATCGCCTCCTGGGCCATCTGGCGCCCGTACGGGATCTTGGCGGCGTCGATCACCTCGACGTGCTCGGGCAGCTCGGCGAGCAGCTCGCGCGGGGCGAGGCGGTCGGCGACCACCACGTCGGCGTCGGCGAGCAGACGGCGGCCGCGCACGGTGATCAGGTCCGGGTCGCCCGGGCCGCCGCCGACCAGGGCGACGCCGGCGCCGTGCGCGCGGTAGGAGCGGGCGGCCAGCGAGCCGTCCCGCAGCCCCCCGACCACGGCGTCGCGCAGGGCCGCGGAGTGCCTCGGATCGCCGGTGAGCACGGCGACGGTGGCGCCGGCGTCCCGGCCGCTGGCCGGGGTCCAGGCGGTGGCGGCGGAGGCGTCGTCGCTGCGGGCGCAGAACACCCGCGAGCGCTCGGCCTCGGCGCTGACCTCCGCGTTGACCGCCGGGTCGTCGGTGGCGACCAGGACGTACCAGGCATCGGTCAGGTCGCCGTCCGCGTACGGGCGGGCGTGCCAGGTCAGCTCACCCGCGTCGGCCATCGCCTGGACGGCCGGGGTGGTGGCCGGGGATATCAGGTGCAGCTCGGCGCCGGAGGCGATCAGCGCCGGCAGCCGACGCTGCGCGACCTGGCCGCCGCCGACCACGACGACGCGACGGCCGGCCAGCAGCAGGCCCACCGGGTACGGGGTACGGCCCTCGGTGCTGGGGTGCGGGGTGGGCGCGCTCATCGGCGGTGCTCCTGATCGGGGATGAGGGGTGCGGGGCAGTGCAGTGGTACGCCGCTCCGCGGGCCGGCGCGCCCTCGGGCCGGTCCGCGGAGCGGGTGAGGTGGTGCGTCAGGCCTTCTCGGTGACCCCGGCGGAGTCGAAGGTGGCTACATCGTGCATCGCGCGGGCCGCACTCTGCACCAGCGGGAGCGCCAGCAGGGCGCCGGTGCCCTCGCCGAGCCGCAGGTCCAGGTCGATCAGCGGACGCAGGCCGAGCTTCGCCAGCGCGGCCTGGTGGCCGGGCTCGGCGGAACGGTGGCCGGCGATGCAGGCGGCCAGTACCTCGGGGGCGATCGCCTTGGCGACCAGCGCGGCCGAACCGGCGATCACGCCGTCCAGCACCACCGGGGTGCGCAGCGACGCGGCTCCGAGCAGGAAGCCGGCGATGGCCGCGTGCTCCAGGCCGCCGATGGCGGCGAGGACGCCGATCGGGTCGTTCGGGTCGGGCTGGTGCAGGGCCAGCGCGGCGCGGATGACCTCGATCTTGCGGGCGTGGGTCTCGTCGTCGATGCCGGTGCCGCGGCCGGTGACCTCGGCCGGGTCCAGGCCGGTGAACACCGAGATCAGGGCGGCCGAGGCGGTGGTGTTGGCGATGCCCATGTCGCCGGTGACCAGTGCCTTGTTGCCCGCCGCGACCAGGTCGCGGGCGGTCTCGATGCCGACCTCGATGGCCTGGAGGGCCTCCTCGCGGGTCATCGCCGGGCCCTGGGTCATGTCCGCGGTGCCGGGCTTGACCTTGCGCGGCAGCAGACCGGTGGCGCGGCCCTGCTGGACGGCCTGCGGCAGCTCGGCGGCGACGCCGACGTCCACCACGCAGACCTCGGTGCCGATCTGCTTGGCGAAGGAGTTGATCACCGCTCCCCCGGCCAGGAAGTTGCCGACCATCTGGGCGGTCACCTCCTGCGGCCACGGGCTGACGCCCTGGGCGTGCACACCGTGGTCACCCGCGAAGATCGCGACGCAGGCGGGCTCCGGGATCGGCGGCGGGCACTTGCGCGACAGGCCGCACAGCTGGGCGGAGATGATCTCCAGCATGCCGAGCGAGCCGGCCGGCTTGGTCATCCGCTTCTGGCGGTCCCAGGCCTCGCCGAGCGCCTTGGCGTCCAGCGGGCGGATCCCGCGCAGGGTGTCGGCGAGCAGGCTCTGCGGCTCCTCGCCGGGCAGCGCGCGGTTGCCGTACTGCTCCTCGTGGACCACCCAGGCGAGCGGGCGCTTCTTGGCCCAGCCCTGCTGCTCCAGCTCCGGCTCGTCCGGGAAGGAGTCGACGAAGCCGACGCACAGGTAGGCGACGACCTCCAGGTGCTCGGGCAGGCCCAGCTCGCGGACCAGCTGCTCGTCGTCGAAGAAGCTCACCCAGCCGACGCCCAGGCCCTCGGCGCGGGCGGCCAGCCAGAGGTTCTCGACGGCCAGGGCGGCCGAGTACGGGGCCATCTGCGGCTGGGTGTGCCGGCCCAGGGTGTGCCGGCCGCCGCGGGTGCGGTCGGCGGTCACCACGATGTTCACCGGGGTCTCGAGGATGGCCTCGATCTTGATCTCCCGGAACTGCTTGGCCCGGCCCTTCGGCAGCGAGTCCGCGTACGCCTCGCGCTGGCGCTCTGCCAGGGCGTGCATCCGCCTGCGGGTCTTCGCCGAGCGGATCACCACGAAGTCCCACGGCTGCGAGTAGCCGACGCTGGGCGCGGTGTGGGCGGCCTCCAGGACGCGGATCAGCACCTCGTGCGGGATCGCGTCCGGGCGGAAGCCGTTGCGGATGTCGCGGCGCTCGCGGATCACCTGGTGGACTGCGTCGCGGCCGGCCGCGTCGTAGCCGGGGGCGGCGGGGCCGCGCGGCTCGGCGGGCTCGGCGACCTGCTCGGCCTCGGCGGGCTGGTCGGCGGCGGCCTCGACGGGCTGCTCGGGCTGCTGGTCGGCGGGCTGCTCGGCCTGGGCCTCGGGCTGCGGCTCCCCGGTGGCGAGGGCCTCGGCCGCCTCGGCCTCGGGGGCGACGGCCTCGGCGGGCTGCTCCCCGGGCTGGTCGGCGGCGGCTTCGACGGGCTGCGCGACCGGCTGCTCCGGCTGCTCGGCCTGCTCGGTGGCGGGGGCCTCCTCCTGGACGGCCTCCGGCGCGGTGGGAAGGGCGACGGGCTCGGCCTGCTCCGCGGTGGGCTCGCCCGTCGGCTCCTCGGCGGCCGGGGCCTCGACGGGCTGCTCGGCTTCGGGGGCGACCCCTTCGGCGGGCTGGGCGGCCTCGGCGGGCTGGTCGGCAGCGGCCTCGACCGGCTGGTCGGTGACAGGCTCGGCCTCGACATCGACGGCCGGCTCGGCCGGTACGGCCTCCGGCTGCTCACCCTCGGTGACGACGGGCTGGACGGCGACCGGCTCCGCCACGACGGTTTCGGCGGCAACGGCCTCGGCTGCGACGGCCTCCTGGTCGGCGCCCTCGTGGACGGCCTGGCCGGAGGGCATCTCACCGGTGCCGGCGGCGGTCTCGGCGACCGGCTCGGCCAGGGCCTCGACGACCGGCTCGGCCTGCACCGCCTCGACCTGGGCCACCTCGGCCTCGGTCATCTCGGCCTCGGTCATCTCGGTGACCTGCCCGGCCTCCTGGACCGCCTCGGCGGCCGGGGCCGGCTCGGCGGCGGCCTGCGGCGCGTCGGCGGCCGCTATGGGAGCGGGCTGCTCCGCTGCCGCCTCCTCGGCCGCCGGGGCCTGCTGGGGCGCCTCGACCCTGGGCAGGCCGTGCGGGGTCGGGGCGGCGAGGAAGGCGGAGATCCGGCGCGGCTGGCCGGCCGGGGCGGCGGCCTCGGTCTGCTCGGCGGCCTCGGTCTGCTCGGCGGGCGCGGCGGGCGCGGCGGGCGCCGGCTGCTCGGGAGCCACGACCGCCACGGCACCGGCCTCGGTCCCGGCGGTCTCGGTCACCGCAGTCTCGGGCGCGGCAGTCCCGGCAGTCTCGGTCACAGCGGCCTCCGTGCTCTCCACGGCGGCGGCGTCCACGACCACGGTCTCGATCGCGGGGCTCTCCACGGCGGCGGTCTCGGCGACCGGCTGCTCGGCGGTCTCGGCCGGGGCCGGCTCGGCCGCCACGGCCTGGGCCGCCTGCGCGCCCTCGGGGACCGGCTGGACCTGGACGGCCTCGGCGACCGGCGCGGCCGGAACCACCTCCGGGGTCTCGATGACCTCGACGACCTCGATCGCCCCGACCGTCTCGACGGTCATCAGCCCCTCGACCGGCGGCGCGGTCAGCGGCACCTGGTGGTAGCCCTGCGGCACCTGGTGAACCGTCGGACCGGCCTCGGCCGTGGTGGGAACCGGGGCCACCGGCGCGGCGGCCGCCATCGGCGCGGCGTGCGGCACGCCCTGCGGCGCGGCGCCAGGGACCGGCACGACGGCCTCGCCCATCGACGGCCGGCCGACGACCGGGATGCCGTGCGCGGGCGTACCGCCCTGCGTCGGGCCGCGGTCGGCCAGCGAACGGACCGGCACCTGGCCGGTCATCAGCGAGGGGTCCGGGATCGGCGGACCGGCGTGCAGCGGGCGGCGCGGTGCCTGAGCCTGGGTCATCGGCTGCTGCGGCTGCGCCGGGGCGGCGTGCAGCGGCTGCTGCTGGACGTGCTCACCGCCGAGCACCGGGGGGTCCACCGGCGGCCAGGACGGCTCCACCGGGGTGCCGTCCGGCTGCGCGAACGGCGCCTGCTCGGCGCCCCAGGAGCCCTGCGGGCCTGGCATCAGCAGGACGTCGTCCTCGTCGTCCAACCCGTCCGGCTGGTCGACGAAGTGGAACGCCGGACGGGCCGCGCCCTGGTCGACGGTCCAGCCGTCGCCCGGGGCGGCCGGGGCCGGAACGCCGGGGACGGCGAAGTTCGGCTGGCCCTGCGGCGGGATCACGCCCATGCCGGGCAGGCCGCCGACCGGCGCCGCCGGGTGGGGGATCACCCCGCCGTCGGTCGCGACGCCCTGCAGGGGTGCAACGCCCGCGACGCCCTCCGGTCCGCCGAGCGGGTCCGGCCCGGCGTTCAGGTGCTCCGGCAGTCCCTCGCCCGGGACGTGGCCGCCATCGGTCATTGTCAAAGCTCCTTCCAGGCCGCTGCCGCGCCCCTTGGCGACGCGATCACCGACCGCAGCGCCCATCCGCACGGGCCGGGCCTGCACCGACCCGCCCCTCAACACACGCGGCCGCCGCGCCGTGGCGCTGCGGCCCAAGTCCTTCCGGCGCGCTGCGGCACCCCGGCCCGGGCACCGCCGGTGAGGGCGGTGCACCATCTGAATCAACGACAACCCGGAGCAACCGGCACGACCGCACCGGACCCTACGGCATTCTCCAGGTCCGGCACGCGGCCCGTCGAATTGCCCACACTCCGAGCGGAACCGGGTTGCACCACGTCAAAAAGGTGACAAACCGACCGAATCGGGTGGGTCGTCGGCGGCTGCAGCCGCCTGGGACGCCACACTACCGGCCCGGCGCGGCGACCTCTCGAATCGGTGTCCGGATGCGACCTGGATCACCGCGCGGTGCGTCCGGCGGCCCCGGCGCGCACCCGAGGCCTTCACACGATCTGCTCACCCCAGAGCAGCAGTGCGCCGCTCGCGCCCGCCCCGAGCGCCAGTGCGCCGCCGTCCCCGGAGGCCTGCAGCGGGGTGGACTGCAACAGCGTGCCGTCCGCCCGGTACCCGGCCCCGGCGATCGCCCGGTGGATCTCCTCGGCCTCGGCGAAGGTCCGGGCGAGGGCGACGAAGCGCTCGGGCTTGCGGGCCAGCACCGCGCGCACCACGTCGAGGCCGCCGGACTCCACCACCGCCGCGTCCGGCTCCGGCAGTCCGCCCAGCACCTCGGGGCCATTCCCGTACACCGTCTCCACCTCGACCCCGTACCGGCGGGCGTTGACGGTGAGTCGGGCGCAGGCCGAGCGGGAGCCCTCGACGGCGACCACGGCGGCGCCGAACCGGGCCGCCTCCACCGCGAGGGCGCCGCTGCCCGCGCCGACCGACCAGACGAGGTCCCCGGGACGTGCACCCAGACGGGCCAGCACCAGGGCGCGCACGTGCGCGGGCAGCGCCTCCGATGCGCCCGGCTCGTCCGCCGTGCGCCCGGCGCCCGCGTAGGCGTCGCCGGGGAGCGCCCAGCCGCGGTCCGCGCCGGGGTAGCCGAGCGGGCGCCCGGCGAGCCAGCCGGCCGCCTCGCCGACCGCGCCGGCCTGGGCACCGCCGCCGATCACCAGCACCACGTTGGGGTCGCGCCAGACATGGTCGGCGATCCGGTCGGAGGTGAGGACGGTGACGTCCTCCTCCGGGGTGCCGAGGGCCTCGCAGACCACGAAGGTGCGGTGCACCCCGCGCAGCATCAGGGCGAGTTCGCCCGGCCCGGCGCCCGGGGCGGTGAGCACCGCGACCTTGGGGTGGGCCCGGCAGATGTTGGCCGCGCGGCGCAGCCGTCCGCCGTGGGCGCTGACCACCTGGGCGTCCTCCCAGGGCATGCCGGCCCGGGCGAAGGCGGTGGCGACGGAGGAGACGGCGGGCAGGACTTCGAGCTCGAGGCCGTACTCGGGGCGGCGCAGGGTGCGCACCACGCCGAAGAAGCCCGGGTCTCCCTCGGCGACCACGACGGCGGCGCCGCGGTGCTCGGCGATCGCGCGGGCGGCCTGCTGGATGTTGCCGAGGGCGAGCCGCTCGGCGTCCTCCGACACCGGGAGGGCGTCCAGTTGGTAGGGCGCTCCGGCCACCAGGGTCGCCGCGGCGAGGGCCGCGCCGGCGGCCTCGGTCAGTGGCGTACCGTCCCACCCGATGACCGTGATCCGGTCAGCCATCTGCGGCCGTTCTCCCTCGACTCGTTGCGCGGCTCGTGGCGCCGACTGTGCGGCGCCGGTGGAGAGGCTACCGGGTGTGGTCCCCCGGAGGCCGACATCTCGCACACATGTCCGCGCCGCGCGGGTGACCGGCGGGGGAACGCGGAGGAATGCGGGGGGAGGGATCAGTCGCGCAGCACGTAGCGGTGGTCGCCGTGCCAGCCGTCGCGGTGCAGTTCGGGCGACTCCAGGTCCTCCGGGAGCAGGCTCCACAGAATCAGGTCGCTGCGGCTCTCTTCCACGACCTCGCCGGACTCGCCGCGGACTATCCAGGCGCTGCGCAGCACGCCCTCGCTGATGCCGCCGATCTTCTGGGCGACCTGCTGGGCGGAGGTGTTGCCGGCGGCGGTGCGCAGCTCCAGGCGCAGGAAGCCGCGGTCCTCGAACAGCCACTGGGCGACGCCGAGGACGGCCTCCGGGGCGTAGCCCTCGCCGCGGGCCCAGACGGCGGTGACGTAGGAGATCTCGGTGCTGCGCAGCCGCCAGTCGGTGTTGCGCAGTTCGACCAGGCCGACCAGGCGCTGGGTGAGGTGCTCGGTGACGGCGAAGACGATGCCGCGACCGCCGGCGCGGTGGGCGGGGGCGAGGGTGCGGGCGAGCTCGGCCGCGTACTCCTCGGTGAAGGGGTGCGGGAGGTCGGTCCAGGCCAGCACGAGGTCGTCGGCCATCATGGCGGCCAGGCCCGGGGCGTCGTCCTCCGCAAGCGGCCGCAGCAGCAGCCGTTCGGTGCTGATGGCGGTCTCGGGGAAGCTCGCTGCCATGCCGTCTCTCCTCGCCGGGTTGTGAACACACCACCGTACGCCTCCGGCGCACCCCGGGTATCACGCGGTGCGCGGGCCGCGCGACGGTTCGTCAGAACCCGCTCTGCCGTGGTGTCCCTGGTGCATACTGCCCGACCGGGCCCCCGCCGAGGTGCGGCGGGGGCCCGGTCGGGCAGTACGAGGTATGACCGTACGACGATCAGAAGGCCGGGATGACCGAGCCCTGGAAGGTGTCGTTGATGTACTTCTTGACCTCGTCGGAGTGCAGCAGCTCGGCCAGCTTCTTCACCCGCGGGTCGCTCTCCTTGCCCTTCTTGACGGCGAGGATGTTGGCGTACGGGTTGCCCTCGGCCTTCTCCAGCACCAGGGCGTCGGTAGCCGGCTTCAGGCCGGAGTCGATCGCGTAGTTGCCGTTGATCACGGCGGCGTCGAGGTCGGCGATGGAGCGGGGCAGCTGGGCGGCCTCCAGCTCCTTCCACTTGAAGTTCTTCGGGTTGCCCGTCACGTCCGCCGGAGTGGCGGCGGTGCCGGCGCCGTCCTTGAGGGTGATGAGCTTGTTGTCGGCGAGCAGCTTGAGCGCCCGGCCCTCGTTGGTGGCGTCGTTCGGCACGCCGATGGTGGCGCCGTCCGGCAGGTCGTTGATGGACTTGACCTTCTTGGAGTAGACGCCCAACGGCTCCAGGTGAACGGGCTCGACCGGGACGATGTCGGTGCCGTTCTTCTTGTTGAAGTCCTCCAGGTACGGGACGTGCTGGAAGTAGTTGGCGTCGGCCGAACCGTCCTGCACCGCCGTGTTGGGGGTCACGTAGTCGGTGACCTCCTTGATGTCGAGCTTCAGGCCCGCCTTGGCCGCGAGGTTGTCCTTGACGAACTTGAGGATCTGCGCGTGCGGCGTCGGGCTGGCCACGACCTTCAGCGGCGCGTTCGGGTCCGAGGAGGACGAACCCGAGCTGCCGCAGGCGGCCAGCGACAGGGCGAGGCCGGCGGTGGCGAGAACACTGGTGAACTTCAGAACGTTGCGCACGAAAAGTGCCTTTCTGCGTGGTGCGGGGAGCCGCGTCCGGAGGTCGGACGGGGGAGGTCTAGGAGGCGACGAGGTCTTCGTCGGGGGCGGTGGCACGCGAGGGGAGCAGGCGGGTGCGTCCGCCGCCGCGGCCCCGGTTGGCCAGCCGGCGCACGGCGTAGTCGCCGGCCAGCTGGATGACCGTGACGATGATCGCGATCTCGGCCACGATGATCCACATGAAGGTGGTCTCGAAGCGCAGGTAGCCGTACCGGTAGGCGAGGTCGCCGAGGCCGCCGCCGCCGACCGTGCCGGCCATCGCGGAGTAACCGATCAGCGCGATGACGGTGGTGGTGACGGAGGCGACGATGCCGGGCAGCGCCTCGGGCACCAGCGTCTTGCGCACCAGCGTCCAGGTGCTGCCGCCCATCGCCTGGACGGCCTCGATCAGGCCGCGGTCGACCTCACGGACGGAGGTCTCGACCAGCCGGGCGAAGAACGGGATCGCACCGACCGTCAGCGGCACGGTCGCGGCCTGCCAGCCGAGGGAGTTGCCGGTCAGCCACCGGGTGAAGGAGATCAGCGCGATCATCAGGATGATGAACGGCAGCGAGCGGGTGAGGTTCACGATCGCGCCGAGCACCTTGTTCACCGGCTGGTTCTGCAGCGCCCCGCCCTTGGAGGTGAGCACCAGCAGGACGCCGAGCGGCAGGCCGAGCAGCACGGTGCAGACGGTCGAGACCCCGACCATCTGGAAGGTCTCCTGCGTGGCGGGCCACATCAGGTCCTGCATCTGGTCCCAGCTCAGGCCAGTCATGCCACCGCTCCGTTCGCCGCGCCGATCACGTCCACCTGCAGGCCCTGCTCGCGCAGGTAGCCGATCGGCACCACGTTGTCCTGGTGGCCGCCGGGCAGCTCGACCCGCATCCGGCCGACCATCCGGCCGGCGATGGTCTCCACCGCGGCGCCGAGGATGTTGATGTCGATCTGGTAGGTGCGGGCCAGCTGGGAGACGAACGGCTGCGCCGGGGTGTCGCCCTGGAAGGTGATCTCCAGGACGGTCGCGCCGGGGTGGCCGGTGCCGAACTCGCTGAGCGGGAACAGCTCGCGGGCCAGCTCGGAGCCGGGCTCGGCCAGCAGGTCGGTCAGCTCGCCGGACTCCACCACCCGGCCGCCGCGCATCAGGGCGGCGGAGTCGCAGACGGACTTGATGACGTCCATCTCGTGGGTGATCAGCAGGACGGTCAGGCCCAGCTGCTGGTTGAGGTCGCGCAGCAGCTTGAGGATCGAGCGGGTGGTCTCCGGGTCGAGCGCCGAGGTGGCCTCGTCGGAGAGCAGCACCTTGGGGTCGCCGGCCAGGGCGCGGGCGATGCCCACCCGCTGCTTCTGGCCGCCGGAGAGCTGGTTGGGGTAGCTGCGGGCCTTGTCGCCGAGGCCGACCAGGTCGAGCAGTTCGGCGGCCTTGCGGCGGCGCTGGGTGCGGTCCAGGCCGATGATCTCCAGCGGGAGTTCGACGTTCTGCTGCACCGTGCGGGAGGAGAGCAGGTTGAAGTGCTGGAAGACCATGCCGATCCGGCGGCGCGCCTCGCGCAGGTCCTTGCCGGCCCGGTTCTCGCCGCCGGACAGCGCGGTCAGCTCGACCCCGTCCACGGTGACCGTGCCGGAGGTCGGACGCTCCAGCATGTTCACGCAGCGGATGAGGGTGGACTTGCCGGCGCCGCTGGTGCCGACGACTCCGTAGACCTCGCCCGGGCGGACGTGCAGGTCGACACCGGCGAGGGCGGTCACCTCACGGCCTCGGGAACGGTAGACCTTCGTCAGGTCCGTGGTGGTGATCACAGCTGCTTCCGTGGGTCGGGGGCGGGCGGCGGTGTCGGCCGTTCGACCGGGTGTGCGGTCGGCGGCGTCCTACGACGCGTCACCAGGGGGATCCGGACCTGCCACTCCTTGATCGTGGCCGCAGAACGGCCGGGCCGCGCGACGGCGTGGCCCTAACGAGTCATCGACGGCCGCGGGTGGGCGGGCACGCCGGAGGGAGGGATTCCGGTCTTCCGGGAGGGCGGCGCGCTCACACGGGCGGGAGCGGCACCGGGGTCTCGCTTCGGGGCGCGAGGTCTCGCTTCGGGGCGCGAGGAGGAGGCACCCTCGACGGGGTGCCGGGGGCGGTGGCCCTCAGCAGTGACACATTCGACGGCACATGGCACGCTCACCTGCCGGCAGCGTGCCGGTGGGGGTCCAGTTCGTCGTCGCAGTCATGTGAGCCAGTAAAACAGATGGGTCGATTTACGCCCAACTGTTCGGGCCCGACTGTCCGCATTGCGGACACGGGCCGCCCCGGAACTGCGGCGGAACGCCTCGACGCCGCCACCGGGGCGTCCGGATGGTGGCGGCGTCGAGGTGCCCGGATGCGGGCGGGGTTCAGGCGGTGACGGCCAGCGGGGCGGCGACCGGCTTCTCCAGGTGCACGAAGCTCAGCCGGCTGGTGACGGGCTCGACCGCGGTCTGCCGGTAGCCCTGGCGGGCGTACAACCGCAGGTTGCCGAGGCTCCGGTGACCGGTGAACAGCCGGAAGGCCGTCACCTGGCGGCCGTCCTCGGCCAGCCGGCGCTCCAGCGCGTCCAGGAGCCGGCCGCCCAGGCCGTGCCGCTGCATCCGCGGGTGGACCACCAGACGCCCTATCCGGCCGATGCCCTCGGCGTCCACATGGCCGCGCACGGCGCCGACCACCTCGTCGCCCAGCCGGGCGACGAGGACGTGCTGCTCGGTCAGTTCGGCGCGCAGGCTCTCCAGGGTCTGCGTCAGGGGCTCGATCGCCCAATCGCCGTACAGCTCCGCCTCGGGCTGGTAGCCCAGGTACTGGAGCTTGAGGATCTGCTCCGCGTCCTCGGCCGCAGCGGCCGAGATGATCACGCTCATGCCCATGTGGAGGGGCCTCCCCAGTCGTCGTGCCCGGCGCGCAGAGGGTGGCGCGCTCACGCTCAGTATCCGAGCGTATGCGCCACCGTCAAGAGTGACGTTCGCCAGCGTGCTACCCGGGTGTCAGGTTCCCTCAACCTTCGACGGGGCAGACGTGGCAAGGGTCACGCCGGGGCGGGGGTGGGGGCGACGCGCCGTGGGCCGGGCGGGGCGAGCCGTGGGGCGCTCGGGTGAGCCGGGGCGGGGGCCCCGCCCGGTCAGGGGTAGCGCTCGGCGTGCAGCAGCAGTCGCAGGCAGGCCAGGCAGCGGGAGCGGGTGGGGCCGATGGAGCCGCGCGGCATGCCGAGGCGTTCGGAGAGCTCGCGGTAGGTGGGCGGCGGATCCTCGGCTAGGGCGGCGATCAGCTGCGGGCAGCGGCCGGGCAGGGCGGCGACGGTCTCGCGGACCACGCGGCGGCGGAGTTCGGCGAGGAAGACGTCCTCGGCGGAGGGGACGGGCGGAAGGGGGGTGCACACACCGTGCATGACGGGCCCGGGCGGGGCCGGTTACGCCCGGACCGGGGCGCGCACGCGGGAGGGGCGTGACGGTCGGACCGTCACGCCCCTCGCGCGCTGCTCCAGGGGTCGATCCCCGTTGCTCGGGGAATCAGCCCTGGGCCCACTCCTGCTGCCGCGCCAGGTCCGCCTTCACCTCGGCGAGCTGGACCGCGACGGCCGAGGGGGCGGTGCCGCCGCGCCCGTTGCGGGCGGCGATGGCGCCGTGCACGCTGAGCACCGTCCTGACCTCGGGGGTCAGGTGCTCGGAGATCGAGGCGAACTGCTCGTCCGTCAGGTCGGACAGTTCGATGCCCTGGGCCTCGCAGACCTTGACGCAGGCGCCGGCCACCTCGTGCGCGACCCGGAACGGCACGCCCTGCTTGACCAGCCACTCGGCGATGTCGGTGGCGAGCGAGAAGCCGGCCGGGGCCAGCTCCTCCAGCCGCTCCCGGTGCACGGTGAGGGTGGCCATCATCCCGGTGAACGCGGGCAGCAGCACCTCCAGGGTGTCGCAGGAGTCGAAGACCGGCTCCTTGTCCTCCTGGAGGTCCCGGTTGTAGGCAAGCGGCAGCGCCTTGAGGGTGGCCAGCAGGCCGGTCAGGTTGCCGATCAGCCGGCCGGACTTGCCCCGGGCCAGCTCGGCGATGTCCGGGTTCTTCTTCTGCGGCATGATCGAGGAGCCGGTGGAGAAGGCGTCGTGCAGGGTGATGAAGCCGAACTCCTTGGTGTTCCAGATGATCACCTCCTCCGCGATCCGGGAGAGGTTGATGCCGATCATCGCGGTGACGAACGCGAACTCGGCGACGAAGTCGCGCGAGGCGGTGCCGTCGATGGAGTTGCCGACCGAGCCGCCCTCGAAGCCGAGGTCGGCGGCGACGGCCTGCGGGTCGAGGCCGAGCGAGGAGCCGGCCAGCGCGCCGGAGCCGTACGGGGAGACGGCGGTGCGGGCGTCCCACTGGCGCAGCCGCTCGGCGTCCCGGCCGAGGGCCTGCACGTGCGCGAGGACGTGGTGGGCGAACAGAACCGGCTGGGCGTGCTGGAGGTGGGTGCGGCCCGGCATCGCGGTCTCGGGGTGTGCCTCGGCGAGGCCGACCAGGGCGTGCTGGAGGTCGAGCAGCAGGCCGCCGATGGTCCTGGCGTGGTCCCGCAGATACATCCGGAACAGGGTGGCGATCTGGTCGTTGCGCGAGCGCCCGGCCCGCAGCTTGCCACCGAGATCGGCGCCGAGGCGCTCCAGCAGGCCGCGCTCCAGGGCGGTGTGGACGTCCTCGTCGGCGACGGTGCCGACGAAGGTGCCGGCCTGGACGTCGGCGAGCAGCTGGTCGAGCCCGGCCAGCATGCCGGCCAGTTCCTCGTCGGAGAGCAGTCCGGCCTTGTGCAGCACCCGGGCGTGGGCCTTGGAGCCGGCGATGTCGTAGGGGGCGAGGCGCCAGTCGAAGTGGACCGAGGCGGAGAGCTTGGCCAGCGCCTCGGACGGGCCGTCGGCGAAGCGCGCGCCCCAGAGGCGGACGTCGGAGGACTGCTGGGCGGTCATCGCGGTGGCTCCTTCACACATGTACGGTGGGTGGCATAAGTATGCATCAGACCGTATGAAACACAAAACCCCGGTCGAAGCGGATCCTTCGACCGGGGTTCCGGGTGCCCGGTGCCTACTGGGCCTTGGCCTGGGCGAGTTGCATCAGGTGGTCGGCCAGCGCCTGGCCGCCGGCCGGGTCGCGGCTGATCAGCAGTACGGTGTCGTCCCCCGCGATGGTGCCGATGATCTCGAACACCTCGGCTTGGTCGATCGCCGAGGCGAGGAACTGCGCGGCCCCGGGCGGGGTGCGCAGCACGACCAGGTTGCCGGAGGCCGTCGCGGAGACCATGAGCTCGCCGGCCAGCCGGGCCATCCGCCCCTCGCTGGCCGACTCCCCCATCGGGGCGCGCGGGGTGCGGTCGCCGCCCTCGGCGGGGACGGCGTAGATCAGCGCGCCGTCCCGGTTGCGGATCTTGACCGCGCCCAGCTCGTCCAGGTCCCGGGAGAGGGTGGCCTGGGTGACCACCAGTCCGTCGTCGGCGAGCAGCTTGGCGAGCTGGCTCTGCGAACGCACGGGCTGGCGGGTGAGCAGGTCCACGATCCGCCGGTGGCGCGCCGTGCGGGTCTGCGGGACCTGCGGCGTCGGGCCGGCGGCGGAGGAGCCGGAGCGGGGTTCGGTCATGTGATTATTCTCCCGGACGACGGTCAACTCGCATCGGCCGGGGCGCTCTCGCGCACCGTCCGGAGGATCTCCGGCAGCGCCGCGAGGAAGGCGTCCGCCTCCCGCTCGGTGAGTACCAGCGGCGGCGCCAGCCGTACGGCGTCCGGAACGGCCGCGTTCACCAGGAAGCCCGCCTGCTGGGCGACGGCCTGGACCTGCGCCGAGACCGGCCGGGTGAGCACGATGCCGAGCAGCAGACCGGCCCCGCGCACGTGCGAGACCAGCGGGTCGCCGATGGCCTCGACGCCGTGCCGCAGCCGGTCGCCGATCTTGCGGACGTGCTCCAGCAGGCCCTCGGACTCGATGGTGTCCAGCACCGCGAGCCCGGCCGCGGCGGCCACCGGGTTGCCGCCGAAGGTGGTGCCGTGCTGGCCCGGGGTGAGCAGCTCGGCGGCCGGGCCGAAGGCCAGCACCGCGCCCATCGGCAGGCCGCCGCCGAGCGCCTTGGCCAGGGTGACCACGTCCGGCTCGACGCCCTCGGCGGCCTGGTGGGCGTACCAGTACCCGGTGCGGCCGATACCGGTCTGGATCTCGTCCAGGACCAGCAGGGTGCCGGTGGCCCGGGTGATCTCGCGGGCGGCCCGGAGGTAGCCCTCGGGCAGCGGGATCGCGCCGTTCTCGCCCTGGATCGGCTCCAGGAAGACGGCGGCGGTTTCGGTGGTGACGGCCGCGCGCAGCGCCTCGACGTCGCCGAACGGAACGTGGGTGACGTCGCCGGGCAGCGGGAGGAACGGCGCCTGCTTGGCGGGCTGGCCGGTGAGCGCGAGGGCGCCCATCGTCCGGCCGTGGAAGCCGCCCTGGAGGGCGACCAGGTGGGTGCGGCCGGTACGCCGGCTGATCTTGAAGGCGGCCTCGTTGGCCTCGGCGCCGGAGTTGCAGAAGAAGACCCGGCCACCCGGCCGGCCGTCCAGCTCCAGCAACCGTTCGGCGAGGGCGATGGTCGGCTCGGCCATGAAGAGGTTGGAGACGTGGCCGAGGGTGGCGATCTGCCGGCTGACCGCCTCGACCACGGCCGGGTGGGCGGTGCCGAGGGCGTTGACGGCGATGCCGCCGAGCAGGTCGGTGTACTCCTTGCCGTCGGCGTCCCACAGCTTGACGCCCTCGCCGCGCACCAGCGGGATCCGGGGGGTGCCGTAGTTGTCGGTGAAGGCGTGCTGCCACCGGTCCTTCAGCTGGTCGTTCGCGGTCATGCCAGTCCCCCGGTCACGTTCGGTTCGTCGTCCGGCACGACCATCGTGCCGATGCCCTCGTCGGTGAAGATCTCCAGCAGCAGGCTGTGCTGCACCCGGCCGTCCAGCACGCGGGCGGTGCCCACGCCGGAGCGGACGGCCCGCAGGCAGCCCTCCATCTTGGGGAGCATGCCGCTGGCCAGGCTCGGCAGCAGGCCCTCCAGCTCGGTCGCGTTGAGCTGGCTGATCACGTCGTCGGAGTTCGGCCAGTCCTTGTACAGGCCCTCGACGTCGGTCAGCACGACCAGCATCTCGGCGCCGAGCGCGACCGCCAGGGCGGAGGCGGCGGTGTCGGCGTTGATGTTGTAGACGTGACCGTCGACGCCGCGGGCGATCGAGGAGATGACCGGGATCCGGCCGTCCGCGATCAGCGCCTTCACCGCGCCGGCCTCGATGTTGACGATGTCGCCGACCAGGCCGATGTCGACCTGCTCGCCGTCCACCACCGCGTAGCGCTTGACCGCCGTCATGGTGTGGGCGTCCTCGCCGGTCATCCCGACGGCGAACGGGCCGTGCTCGTTCAGCAGGCCGACCAGCTCGCGCTGCACCTGGCCGGACAGCACCATCCGGACCACGTCCATGGTCTCGGGGGTGGTGACGCGCAGGCCGTTGGTGAAGTTGGACTCCAGGCCGAGCTTGTCCAGCTGGGCGCTGATCTGCGGGCCGCCGCCGTGCACCACCACCGGGTGCAGCCCGGCGTAGCGGAGGAAGACGACGTCCTGGGCGAAGGCCGCCTTGAGGCTCTCGTCGACCATGGCGTTGCCGCCGAACTTGATCACGATGGTCTTGCCGTGGAAGCGCTCCAGCCACGGCAGCGCCTCGATCAGCGTCATGGCCTTGGGCAACGCGGTGTTGTTGCGGGCCTGTTCGCCCTTGGGTGCGATCTGCACGGGTTTCCCTCGTCGATGGGGGTCCCCCGGCCGAAGGCTGGGGGAGGATGTCGCGGATCGGCTGCGGGTGCCGCGGCTCAGCTGGAGTAGGCGCTGTTCTCGTGGACGTAGTCGGCCGTCAGGTCGTTGGTCCACAGCGAGGCGCTCGCCGTACCGGCGTTGAGGTTCGCGGTGATGACGACGTCGCGGGCCTTCATGTCCACCAGCTCGCGGTCCTCGCCCACGCCGCCGTCCTTGCAGACCCAGACGCCGTTGATGGCCACGTCGAGCCGGTCGGGGTCGAAGGCGGCGCCGGTGGTGCCGATCGCGGACAGCACCCGGCCCCAGTTGGGGTCCTCGCCGTGGATGGCGCACTTGAGCAGGTTGTTGCGGCCGATCGTCCGGGCGACCTCGACGGCCTCGTCCTCGGTGGCGGCGCCGGTGACGTCGATCCGGATGTCCTTGCTGGCGCCCTCGGCGTCGCCGATCAGCTGGCGGGCCAGGTCGGCGCTGACGGTGCGGAGGGCCTCGGCGAACTCGGCCGCGTCCGGGGTGATGCCGGTGGCGCCGGAGGCGAGCAGCAGCACGGTGTCGTTGGTCGACATGCAGCCGTCGGAGTCGATCCGGTCGAAGGTGGTGCGGGTGGCGCCGCGCAGCGCGGTGTCCAGGGCGGTGTCGTCCAGGTCGGCGTCGGTGGTGAGCACCACCAGCATGGTGGCCAGGCTCGGGGCGAGCATGCCCGCGCCCTTGGCCATGCCGCCGACCGTCCAGCCGGCCGGGCTGGTGATCTGGGCGGTCTTGTGCACGGTGTCGGTGGTCTTGATGGCGATCGCGGCGGCCTCGCCGCCCGTCGCGCTCAGCTCCCCGGCGGCCAGGGTGACGCCGGGCAGCAGCACGTCCATCGGCAGCCGGACGCCGATCAGGCCGGTGGAGGCGACGGCGACCTCGCCGGCGTTGAGCCCCAGCTCGGCGGCGACCCGCTCCGCGGTGGCGTGGGTGTCCTGGAACCCGGCCGGGCCGGTACAGGCGTTGGCGCCACCGGAGTTGAGGACGACGGCGGAGACCCGTCCGCCCTTGAGGACCTGCTGGGACCAGAGCACGGGCGCGGCCTTGACCCGGTTGCCGGTGAAGACCCCGGCCGCGGCGAGCGAGGGACCGTCGTTGACGACCAGGGCGAGGTCCGGGGTGCCGGAGGCCTTGATGCCCGCGGTCACGCCGGCGGCCCGGAAGCCCTTGGCGGCGGTCACGCCGGTGTTCGGGGTGGTCACGGTGCGACTCCGTTCAGGGGAAGGCCCAGCTCCTCGGGCAGGCCGAGGGCGATGTTCATGCTCTGCACCGCGCCACCCGCGGTGCCCTTGACGAGGTTGTCGATCGCGCTGATCGCGATGACCCGCCCGGCGGTGGCGTCCAGGGCGACCTGGATCAGGGCGGTGTTGGCGCCGTAGACGCTACTGGTCTGCGGCCACTGCCCCTCGGGCAGCAGGTGGACGAAGGGCTCGTCCGCGTACGCCCGGGCGTACGCGTCGCGCAGGCTCCCGGCGCTCACGCCCGGCTTCGCCTTGGCGGAGCAGGTGGCCAGGATGCCGCGCGACATCGGGACGAGGGTGGGGGTGAAGGAGACCGTCACCGGCTCGCCGGCGACCGGGCTGAGGTTCTGCACCATCTCCGGGGTGTGCCGGTGCACGCCGCCGACGCCGTACGGGCTGACGCTGCCCATGACCTCGCTGCCGAGCAGGTGGGTCTTGGCGGCCTTGCCCGCGCCGGAGGTGCCGGAGGCGGCGACCACCACGGCCTCCGGCTCGACGAGCCCGGCCGCGTAGGCGGGGAACAGCGCCAGGGAGACCGCCGTCGGGTAGCAACCGGGCACGGCGATCCGGTTGCTGCCCTTCAACGCGTCGCGGTGGCCGGGGAGTTCGGGCAGGCCGTAGGGCCAGGTGCCGGCGTGGGCGGAGCCGTAGAACTGCTCCCAGTCGGCGGCGGCCTTGAGCCGGAAGTCGGCGCCGCAGTCGATCACCAGGACGTTCTGGCCGAGCGCCTCGGCGACGGCGGCGGACTGGCCGTGCGGCAGCGCCAGGAACACCACGTCGTGGTCGGCCAGCACCTCGGGAGTGGTGGGCTCGAGCACGCGGTCGGCCAGCGGGACCAGGTGCGGCTGCAGCGCGCCCAGCGCGGTGCCCGCGTTCGAGCCGCCGGTCAGCGCCCCGATCTCCACCTCCGGGTGGCCGAGCAGCAGACGCAGCACCTCACCGCCCGCGTACCCGCTCGCGCCGGCGACGGCGACTCGCAATGCCATGGCGTTCCTCCTTTGTCGTGGCATGAATATACGCGCGAAGGAAAAGTCATGCAAGACTGGGTAGCGGGATCGCGATGGCTCCGGCGTTGGCGATCGCGTCGGCGATCGCGGGGCAACCGGTGTCGCCCGGCTCCCAGAGCGGAGAGCGCCGCTGAACTGCCGCGCGGGTTACCGCTTGACCGCCCGCAGCACCACGAACTTGGGGTTCCCGGCGACGACTTGGCAGTTGCCGAACAGCTTGCGCAGCTTGACGTGGTAGCCCAGGTGGCGGTTGCCGACCACCCACAGCTCACCGCCGGGCCGCAGCGCCCGCCGGGCACCGGTGAACATCCGCCAGGCGGTGGCGTCGGTGGTGGCCTGGTGGGTGTGGAACGGCGGGTTGTTGAGCACCAGGTCCACCGAGCCGGGGGCGAACACCGCCGGGTCGAGCGCGTCCGCGGTGCGGAACTCGGCCGGGGCGTCCGGGCCCAGGTTGGTGCGGAAGGTCTCCTCGGCCGAGGCCACCGCCTGGTGGGACTCGTCCACGAACACCAGCTCCGCGCCCGGCCCGGCCAGCGCCGCCGCCGTACCGACCACGCCGTTGCCGCAACCGAGGTCGACCACCCGGTCGCCGGGGGCCGGGGTCGGCAGGTGGGCCAGGAAGAAGCGGGTGCCGATGTCGAGTCGCTCCGCGCAGAAGGTGCCCGCGTGGTTGACCACGGTACGGCCGGCGGCGACGCCGATGTCCGGCGGCAGCGCGTAGCGGTGCGGCCACGGGTTGGGACCGGGGTCGAGCGCCGGGTCGGGGGTGCAGAAGATCAGCCGGGCCTTGCGGACGGCGAGCGAGGTGCGGGTCGGACCGAGGACCCTCTCGAACAGCTGGAGGGTGGAGGTGTGGATCTCGGTCACCATCCCGGTGCCGATCACCACGGTGCCGGGGTGGACCGCCGGGGCGAGCCGGTGCAGCTGGTCCTCCAGCAGGGCCAGGCTCTTGGGCACCCGCACCAGCAGGACGTCGATCCGCTCCGGCGGGGCGTCCCGGGTGGTGCGCAGCCGGGTCTCGTCGACGGCGGCGCCGGCCCGGGCGAGGTTCTCCCGGGTGGCCTGCCGGCCGAGGTGGGAGTCGCTGATCTGGACCGGCTGGTAGGGCGCCAGCGCGGTGGCCAGCGCGCCCCAGCGGTCGCCGAGGACCGCGATCCGGCGGCCGGCCAGCTCGGTGGCGGCGCCGTCGGCGCTGTCGGCCGCGCCGGCGAGGTGGCGCAGCAGGTACTCGTCGGCTGCGTCCCAGGCCCGTAGCCGCTCGCGCGGGTCCACCGGGAAGCGGGTGAGGTCGAGGGTGCCCCAGGGGGTCTCGAAGGTGGTGGCTGACGGTGACGAGGCGGGCGTGGTCTGCGGATTCATCGTGTTCTCAGGCTATCCGAAGGTCCCCCTGGGAACGGTTTCGGCAGATACTGGAAGGGCCCGACCGAGAGGGGTGAGGGCGATGGACTGGAAACTCGAAGTCGTGGTGGTCCCGGTGGCCGATGTGGACCGCGCGAAGCTCTTCTACGAGGAGCAGGCCGGCTTCACCGTGGACCACGACACCCGGCTGCGGGACGGGGTCCGAGTGGTCCAGCTGACTCCGCCCGGCTCGCGCTGCTCGATCGTGGTGGGCACCGGGGTGATCGAATCCCCGCCCGGCTCGGTGAAGGGCCTCCAGCTGGTCGTCCCGGACATCGAGAAGGCGCACGCGGAGCTCGCGGCGCGCGGTGTGGCCGTCAGCCCCGTCCAGCACTTCGTCGCGGGGGCCCGGGTGAACGGGCACGGCGAGGCCTGGAACAACTTCGTGTTCTTCAACGATCCGGACGGCAACGGCTGGGCGGTCCAGGAGGTCCCGTCAGCCGCTTAGGGCCCGTCCGGCGCTCGGAGCCCGTCCGGCGTTCGGAGCCCGTCCGGCGGCTTCGGTAGGCTCGCGGGATGGCTGAGGACGAGGGAAGCGTGCGGGTCGACGTCTGGGTCTGGTCGGTCCGGCTGGCCAAGACCCGCTCGCTGGCGGCGGCCGCCTGCAAGGCCGGGCACGTCCGGGTGAACGGCGAGCGGGCCAAGCCCGCCCAGCCACTCAGGGCCGGGGACGAGGTCCGGGTCCGCGAGGAGGGCTACGAGCGGGTGGTCGTGGTGCGCAAGCCGATCCGCAAGCGGGTCGGCGCCCAGGTCGCGGCGGAGTGCCTGACCGACAACAGCCCCCCGCGACCGCCGCGCGAGTTCACCCCGACCGCCTTCGAGCGGGACCGCGGCGCCGGGCGCCCGACCAAGCGGGAGCGCCGCGACCTGGACCAGCTGCGCGGCCGGTAACGGCCGTTGGCCCTGGGCTACGCCGCGGTGCCGGTGAGCACCCTGGCCAGGAAGGCGTCGAGGTTGCCCACCGTACGGGCGACCTGCTGCTCCAACGGCAGCGACTCGTCCGGTCTGGTCACCGCGGCGGACTTCTTCAGCCCGCGGACGTAGAGCGAGCAGGCGAGGTCGGCGCAGATGTACGTGCCGACGGTGTTGCCGTCGCGCCCGGACGCCCCGGCCCGGCGGGCGGCCAGCAGCGCGACGCCCGACCCGGCGTGTGCGGTGATGCACAGCGAGCAGACGTTGGTCCTGGTCAGGCTGCGCCGGACCATCGGCGAGCGCAGCGTCACGCCGACCGGCTCGCCGCCGTACGGCGCCACCAGGTACGCCCGGTCGGGCGCCCCCTGGTCCCGCCAGCCGAGGAAGTCCAAGTCCCCCCAGGGCAGTTCGGCCAGGCCCCGGGGCAGCGTGATCCGACGGGCCTCGCCCTTGGAGCAGTTGACGAAGGACGCGCGGATCTCGGGGTCGCTGAGGGGTTCCATGACGCGGAAGCTAACACCGCCCGCCGCGCCCTGTCCCGTCAATTCCGCCCGGCCCGTACCGGGTGCGCGGCCTGGAGGGCGAGCCGCCGCGGGGCGTCGTCGCCGATCCGGGCGAGCAGGTCGTCCAGGGCGAGGAACGCCTCCCAGCGCTCCCGGCCGGTGGCGGCGGCGAGCCGGTCGACCACCCGGTCCTCCAGGTCGCGGACGCGCTTGTTCTTCCAGGCCTTGTCGGCCAGGCTCACCAGCAGGTCCTCGGTGGTGGTGCCGGGCTCGGCCCAGCTCGCATGGGTGCGGGCGAAGCGGGCCAGCGGCTCGGGGACGCCGTGCGCCAACAGCAGGGCGTGGCCCGCCGGTTCGTGGGCGGAGCCGGGCGCCGAGAGCTCCTCGGGGTGGACCACCTTGCCGATGTCGTGGGTGGCGGCGCCGAACCGGACAGCCTCCTGGTCGAGGACCAAGCCCTCGGCGGCGCAGAACCCGGCGATCCGCTCGGCGACCTGGTGCACCAGCGCGAGGTGGGCGACCAGTCGGGGCGGGGCCTCGACGGCCCGCAGCAGTTCGGCGGGCCCAGCGGGCAGGGGCGGCAGTCCGGTGGTCACGCCGCAGGGTACTCGCGGGGGCGAGGGGTTGTCAGTGCCCGTACGTAGTCTGCGATGGTCGGTCCCGGCGCAGGAGGGAGGCGCCGGGGCCGGCCACCCCGTCACGGCTTGACGGTGACGCCGGGCCGCGTCACGGCTTGAGCGGCTTGAACGCGACGCCCGCGTAGGCGGAGACGTCCTGCCAGCCCTCGGGCAGTTCGGTGGTACGGATGTGGCCCGCGGTGGGGCGCCAGAGCGGGAGTTGGACGAGACCGGGGCCGACGAACTCGAAGTCGCCGAAGAAGGGTTCGACGCCGGCCCGGGGCCGCAGCACCAGCGGGGCGCTGGCGCTCTTGTAGATCCGGGTGCCCTCGGCGGCGCTCTCCCGGGAGGCGAAGTCAGGGCTGCCGTGGGAGAGGATCAGGGCGCTGCCGGGGGCGAGCGCGTCGCGCAGGGTGCGGACGATCCGCTGGGCGCCCTCCTCGTCCCGGATGAAGTGCAGGACGGCGACGAGCATCAGCGCGACGGGCTGGGAGAGGTCGACGGCGCCGCCGAGCGCGGGGTGGCGCAGGATCGCCTCGGGGTCGCGCAGGTCGGCCTCGATGACCGAGGTGCGCCCGGCGGGGCGGCCGGCCAGCAGGGCGCGGGCGTGGGTGGCGACGATCGGGTCGTTGTCGACGTAGACCACCCGGGCGTCCGGGGCGACCCGCTGGGCGACCTCGTTGGTGGAGCCGACGGCCGGGATGCCGGTGCCGATGTCGACGAACTGGCGGATCCCCCGGCCCGCCGCGAACTCGACGGCCCGGCCGAGGAACTGCCGGTTGGTGCGGGCCAGCAGTGGCAGTGCCGGGTAGGCGGCTATCGCGGCCTGGGCGGCCTTGCGGTCGGCCTCGAAGTTGTCCTTGCCGCCCAGGTAGTAGTCGTACATCCGGGCGGTGTGCGGGACGCCGGTGTCGAGCTCGCTCGGCGGCTGCCAGTCATCGGCTCTGGCCCACTCCCAGCCGGTGCGGGCGTCCTGGTCGACGGCCGCGGTGTCCTCGTGCATCATGTTCCGCCCCCAATGCGCAATGCCGGAAGGTGCCTACTGCCCCGTAACACGCGGTGCGCCGTGATCGTATCCAAGGACCCGCCGTGGAAACAGCGGGAGTTCAGGTTTACGCAAGACCCGGACAGCGGAGTGTGTGCACGTCAAAAGCGGTAGCGGAGGGCGGCCACGGGCGGCGGCTCCGGATCGCCGGGCGGGGCCGTCCTCTCTATGCTGGCTGCCGATGACTGCCGACCGCCGCACCCTACTGCGCACCGCCGCCAAGCTGGCCGCCCTGTCAGCCGCGGGAGGGCTCCTCACCTCCTGCGACAACGGCACGCCCCGCCGGGCCGACACCGGGGCGCTCGCCGCGCACCCCGGCAGCGTCGACCCCCAGCACCTCACCGACCCGGCCTGGAACGGCGGTGAGGGGCCCGCCTCCCCGGCCCCGCCCACCCCGACCGGGCCGCAGCCCGACGCCGGGCCGACCCCGGCCGCCGCCGCGACCCCGACCCCGCCCGTACTGACGCCACTGGCGGCCGGCACCCCGTTCGAGGTGGTGCACGGGCCGCGCTCCGGCAAGAACGTGGCGCTCACCTGCCACGGCAGCGGCGACCCGAAGCTCGCCACCGCCCTGTTGGAGGCCGCCGAGCAGCGCGGCGTCAAGCTGACCGTGATGGCGGTCGGCAGCTGGCTGGACCAGCAACCGCAGATGGCCCGGCGGATCCTGGACAGCGGCCACGAGCTGGGCAACCACACCCAGAACCACCTCAACATCTCCGCCATGACGCCGGACCAGGCCCGCGCCGAGATCGCCCAGTGCGCCGACCGGCTGCGGCAGCTGACCGGCTCGATCGGCCGCTGGTTCCGCCCGTCCGCCGCGCAGTACGCCACCTCGATGGTGGGCGATCAGGCCAAGGCCGTCGGCTACGAGCACGTGCTGTCCTTCGACGTCGACCCGCGCGACTACAACGACCCGAGCGCCGCCGAGCTGCAGCGCCGGGTGCTGAACGCGGTGCGCGGCGGCTCGGTGGTGGCCCTGCACATGGGCCACCAGTGCACCATCGACGCGCTCCCGGCGATCCTGGACGGGCTGGCGAAGGCGGGGCTCAAGCCGGTCACCGCCAGCCAGCTGTGCGCCTGAGCGGCAGGGCAGCAGACCGGCCGAACGGCAGGGCGCCTGAGCGCCTGACCGGATCCGCCGGTCAGACCATCGGGTCGTCGTCCTTGTACGGGCGCAGCCGCAGCGTCCGGGCGTCCGCCGCGCGGATCTCGTCGGCCCGGGAGACCAGCTCCTCCAGGTCGTCCCGCCCCGCGTGGATGAACCGCCCGTGCAGCGCGTCGAAGCGGCCGCGGGCGGCGTCCACGGTGACCGCGACCATGTACGGGATCGAGCCCCACTCCTTCATGTCCCGGAACATCGGCATCCCCGCGGTCATGTCGGTGGCCACCGCGCCGGGGCTGATGTCCAGCGCCACGACGTCGTGCCGGGCCAGCGAGTCCGCCATGTTGTCGGAGAGCTGGAGCAGCGCGCCCTTGGAGGTCGCGTACGCGGTGTAGTCGCCGTCCGGGCGCAGCGCGAAGCCGGAGTTGAGGTTGACCACTCGGCCGTGGCGGCGGGCGACCATGCCGGGCAGCACGCAGCGCAGCAGGTTGTAGGGGCCGCGCAGGTTGGTCTCGATCACCTGCCACCACTGGTTGGGGTCGGTCTCCCACAGCGGCACCTCGGCGCGGTCGACCAGACCGGCGTTGTTGACCAGCAGGTCGATCGGGCCGAGGTCGCGCTCGACCAGCCGGACGGCCTCGCGCACCGAGCCGGGGCGGCAGACGTCGGCGGTGACGGCGACGCCCCGGGAGCCGTGCTTGACGCACTCCTTGAGGGTCTCGGTCAGCGTCTCGTGGGTGCGGCCGACCAGTCCGACGGCCATGCCCTCGGCGGCCAGACCGATGGCGATCTCCCGGCCGATGCCCCGGCCGCCGCCGGTGACCAGCGCGACCTGTCCTGTGAGCGATCCCGTCGGCACCGCGTGCTCCCTTCCCGTCCCCGGCCCCCGTCTGCGGCATTCTGTCGGGCGGCGCCCGGCGGCGGGTCCGGGCACACGCGCGGGCGGCGCGGCCTCACCCGTACGGGGGGCTTTCGGACTGGCACCCTGCCGGGGAGGGGGTGACCTACTGGCCGGTACGGAGTAGTAACGTCGTCGGGGCGGTGACCGGTGCACCCATTCCGGTACACCGACCCGTTGACCAGCAGCTCGCTGGGCCACCAGTTCGCTGGGCGACCCCCAGCACCACCGAAGGGCAACTGAGTGAGTGACATCGCGCGCGTCGGAGTAGTCGGCTGCGGCCTGATGGGGTCGGGCATCGCCGAGGTCTTCGCCCGGGCCGGGCTGGACGTCATGGTGTCGGAGGCCAGCGGTGAGGCGCTGGAGTTCGGGCGCACCCGGCTGACCAACTCCCTGGAGACGGCGGTCAAGCGCGGCAAGCTGACCCCCGAGCTGCGGGACGAGGCGATGGCCCGGCTGTCCTTCACCACCGACCTGTCCGACTTCGCCGACCGCGACCTGGTGGTCGAGGCGGTCGCCGAGCGCGAGGACGTCAAGGTCCAGATCTTCCAGACGCTGGACCAGGTGGTCGAGCGCCGGGACGCGATCCTGGCCTCCAACACCTCCTCGATCCCGATCGTGAAGCTGGCCGCCGCCACCTCCCGCCCGGAGCAGGTCATCGGCCTGCACTTCTTCAACCCGGCGCCGGTGCAGAAGCTGGTCGAGGTCATCCCGACCCTGACCACCTCGGCGACCACCACCGAGCGGGTCGAGGCCTTCGCCACCCAGGTGCTCGCCAAGGAGCCGATCCGCGCCCGCGACCGCGCCGGCTTCGTGGTCAACGCGCTGCTCGTGCCGTACCTGCTGTCCGCGGTGCGGATGTTCGAGTCGGGCGTGGCCACCGCCTCGGACATCGACAAGGGCATGGAGGCCGGCTGCGCCCACCCGATGGGCCCGCTGCGGCTGTGCGACCTGATCGGCCTGGACACCATCGTGTCGATCGCCGAGTCGATGTACGACGAGTACAAGGAGCCGCTGTACGCCGCTCCCCCGCTGCTGTCCCGGATGGTCGACGCCGGCCTGCTGGGCCGCAAGTCCGGCCGCGGCTTCTACGACTACACCGCGAGCGCCTGACCTGCACTGATGCCGCCCGGCGGTCTGCTGACTAACGGCAGCAAAGCGGCCCGGTCGACGAGCTGTCAGCTCCGACCGGGCCGCTTAGATGACTCTCAGGAACGCGCCGTAGAGTCTACGTAGAGATCCACTTCGCTTAGCCGTCCAGCCAGGAGTCGACTGCCACCCGACCGCGCCGCCCTTACTCGGGCTTGAAGTGCGCGTAGGTTGAAGGTGATGTCCGGCGAGGCGTGCCCCATCCAGTGGGACAGCGACACCACCTCCTCGCCAGCTCGGAGTTGAACGCTCGCGTACGTGTGCCTGCCGCGGTGGAACATCAGCTCCCGGGACGGCTCCCACCCACTCCCGTCGGCATCGGCGTCCTGAGGGGGCAGCAGCCCCGCCTCAACAAGCGCCGGCTTCCAGGCCTTCGGGTTGAAAGCTGTTCGGGTTGATGGGGTTGTAGAACCACGTGGTCAGTAGCAGCCGGACGGTGGCCGTGGCCTAGCCGCCGTTACCCGGGCCGAGCCACGGCAGGGTCACCTCCTGCGAGGGGAAGTCCTGGGTGTGGGCGATCAGTGCCTTGTGCAGCCCCTCGGAGAGCGGAACGCGACGCTCCTTGTTGCCCTTGGGCAACTTGAAGTAGGCCGTCTTCCCATCCCAGCGGAGCTGCCGCGCCACCAGGAACTCCCCGGCGGCGACGTCCAGATCGTCCAGGCTCCAGCCGAAAGCCTCGCCCTGGCGAAGGCCCCCACGGATGCCAAGGTCGGTGGAGACCCGGTACCAGTCTGGCAGCCCGGCCCCAACCCCCGACGACAGTGGATCTGCTGGTGGTGCTGACCCGAATTGAGGCCAAGCTGGACACGGCTACTGCGGGGATCGCCGACCGTGAGACACGGATCCGCGCTCAGGAACAGAACGCTGTCCATGAGGCCGACATCGCTCAGCTTCGGGCGGATGTCGAGGCCCTGAAGCGAGCCCGCTAGCCTCTCCCGACCGTCGGTGCCCTGGGTGGCCTCGCTGGCGCTGCCGCGGCCATGTACGCGGCACTCCACCCCTGACACCACCGCGCCCCCGTTCGGCCACATGCCGGGCGGGGGGTTTCTCTCGTCATCGGGTGTACGCTCTCTGCCTCCTGGGGCGGAAAGAAGGTAGCGTTGAGCCATGGCGACAACTCACGAGATGCAGCACACGGGCGGTCGACGGAGGTCGTCCCAGCTGTCGATCGGGTTCGACAGTCTGAGTCTCGATCCGTCCCCGCGCCTTCGACGCCGTCGCGCAGAACTGGCCGAAGCCGAAACCGTGACCGCAGTATGGACCAGCGTTCGCCGGGCAGTCCTCGAAGCAGTGAGGGTGGTCAGCAAGAGCGCCCGGTCCGCCAGGTAGAGGAAGCCGTTGAGGCTGTCCGGCTTGAGCTGGAGGAGAGCTGGTCGGGCCTGATGCCTCCGCCGGGGATCCTCGCCCAGTACGAGGACATTCTTCCGGGGGCGGCAGATCGGATCCTGGCGATCGCGGAGACGACAGCGACGGGCCAGCATCAGACGACGCAGAAGCTGGCCGATGCGGAGATCGAGTTCGCGAAGACCGGGCAGTCGTTTGCTCTGCTGCTTGCGCTTGTGACACTGACGGCGTCCATTGTCTTCTTCGCGCTCGGCAACTGGGCTGGCGGGGCTGGGATGATCTCGATCCCGGTCCTGATGTTTATCAAGTCGTTCCTCGACGGGCACCGCAAGCCGTAGCCAGCCACGCCCCGCTCTCCTTCGGGAGGGCGGGGGCGTCGTCGTGTTCGGGGTCAGCCCTGGGGCGGGTACTGGCCACCGAAGTCCCCCTTGTACTTCGTGACGGTCTTGCGTCCGCGGCGCGCCATCAGAAACACCGGGATCCACAGTCCGCAAGTCATGATCATCATGACGATGTGGCCGGTCAGGGCAAACGGGCCCATCGGGCGCCTGCTGACGATCTTGGGCACGAGGTCCCCCTCTGACGGTGGGCCACGAACCTACCGGCCGCGCGACGCCGGATGTTCCCACTGTGGCCGACCTGTAACCAATCGGTCAGGGCCTCGCTGCTGCGACAGCGTCGGTGTAGAGCTCCGTCGTCAGGTCATCCTCGGTAATTCCGAGGTCAGCGAGTGCGGCCCGAACTACGACGAGCGCTGACGGAAGATCATCCTCGGTGGGGGCAGCGGTCTCAACCTCGATGAACGTGGCGTCGTCCAGCTCCGGCACTCGGACGAGCGTCGCGAGAAGGCGTCGTCCATCGCGCTCGAAGGCGTAGTTGCGGCACCGCTTCTCGAACTGAATGCGCGGGGTGAAGCCGAGTCCGCGGATGATGTCGTGCGCGGCATCTGCATCCTCGACGCGGGTCTCGGCCTCTGGCTTCGATCCAGATGCCTCGTCGACCCGAGCACCCTTATAGGTGAGCACGGTACGGGTGTCGTCGGGGCTGTGGACGGTGCGGATCCGTAGCTCTCGGTCGCCGTTCATGAGACTGCCGTCGGGGGCGTCGTAGTAGGTGTCGCGGTAGACCTCGGCCCGGCCGGCGCCGTACTGGTCCTCCAGCTGCTTGAGGACTGCCTCAGGGTCGCGCACAAATGCCTTGAGTTCCGCCTCGATAGCCATCGTGGTCCCTCCGTCAGATCACGCGCTCAGCGCCATCCAGCATTACCTCGAACTGCCTCCGCCAGCCCCTGTAGAGCGGGCCGGACGGGGTGGGCAGCACCTTATACGTAGCCGACTCGTGCCCCTCCCAATCCGCGTCGAACGAGCCGACGTAGAGGGTACGGTCGAGCCGGATCAGCCGCCAGACGGGCACCGTCGAATACCGGTACACCTCGACGTGGCCAACCTCGGCGAGTTCCCGGAGCCGGGCCTCGGCGAGGAGGATCCCGCTGGCGAGGGACTCGGCCGACTCACCAATCTCGGCGGCCCGGCGCGCGGCCGCGGGCGAGTTCGGGTCGAGGAGGAGCACGCGCAGGTGCGGCGCCTGGTCATCATCCCGCTCGAGGTGCTGCCGCAGCAACGAGTCACGCAGGGCGAGGAGCCCCAGCCCGCGTACGGCGAGGACGTCCAGCTCGGTCGCGGACCGGGCCGCGCGCTGAACCTCGGCCGCCGCCGACGCCTGATCGCTGTAGACGCGGATGATTTCGGGGAACGCGGCAAGATCGAACGCGGCGCCGGCCGTCCGCTGGCCCTCGGTTCGGGGGGCGAGGCCCAGGAGGCGGCGTGCAGTGTCGGGCAGGTGGAGGCCGTCGGCGATGCGCTCGAATACCTCCAGCTTGGTGACTTCCCGCCGACCGTTGACGATCTCGTTCACGCGGCTCTGCGTCATGCCGACCTGCACGGCAAGCCGGGCCTGACTCGCGCCGCTGTGGTGCTGGACGTACCGAAAGAGACTGGCGACGTCCCGGCGCCGGAGCACGTCCCTCACCTCTTCGTTCTGCCATGCGAGATCCGGCAGTCTGATCGGCTCCAGCGCGGTACCCACAGCCTGAACCTCCGCCTCTGGCGACGCATCTCACGGTGAGATTACCGCCAGGGTATCGGGATTGAGGCAACGTCAGTCGACGCTGGTGGCGTGAGCAATCTCGTTGACCCAACCATGCTGGTCGAGTACCGGCCTCCCGAGGGTCAGCCCCGGGACATCCGAGTGACTGACGAGCAGTTGCACGGCCGCGCCTGCATCGTCGGCTCAGGGTGCACAGGCGATGCCCTGGTCGATGCCGGTCACGTCCACACCTCTACCGGCTGCGGGTCCGCCCCGCTCGGCTGGGCCGTGGTGGCCCACCCTGGCTGTCTCGGACCTGCGTCGTGACGGCCGTTGTGGCGTCCTGGCCGGCGCCGTCGGACCGCATCGTGGTCACCCTCGATGTCCGCCCCGCCAGCCGCTACGTGTCGGTGGAGTGCCAGCTAGGCGCGCACTGGGGATGCCCCGGCGGCCTGCACACCGGCGACGGGTCCAGGCCCCTGATCTGCCTTTGCCTCACCCCGGGCTGCTCGTGCAGCCGACATCTATCAGGAGGTGCCTGATGCAGGCCGCGATTCGGGTCGAGTTCAGGCCCCCCACTACCCTCCCCGGCGGATCCATATGACCGAGGAACAGCTGCAGGGGCGAGCCTGCGTCATCGGTAGGACGTGCAGCGGGTCCGACCTCGTCCATGTCGGACGCGTGTATACCGACGCGCCGCCGGGCAGCCCGGACTACAGCTGGCCTGTGGTCGCCCACGCCGCGTGCATGGCCGGTGTCCGGTGAGTGCCGTCGGCGGGGCGCCGGTCGTGATGACGAAGGGCACCTGCGTGGATTGCGGCGATTACGTCGTCGGGCGCCTGGTGGTCACGGTTGACGAGCGGCGCGAGTTGGTTGACGGTCACGAGGGCTGTCCGGGCCGCGCGCGGGGGCCGCGTCCGCGCCGTCATTCCCAGTGAACGCCAGCGGTCGGCGTGTGGGAGAGCGACGATGGGTTGGTCCCCGTTCCCGACCTGGAGAGGACGCCATGGGCGGTGTCATCCCGTTTGACCGGCAGGGCCGTTGGCCTGGCCGCCGCCGGGGAGCTGTGGCTCCGACGGAGAAGCGCCATCCCCAGTTCCCGCCGCGGGCCGAGGTGCTGGCGGCGTTAGAGGAGGAGGACGAGATGCACGACGACGGACAGAACCCGGCATCGGGAGGGTCCGGAGGAATCGGGGGGCCGAAGGCACCGCCGGCTGGACCGAACACCCCGCCGCCGCCGACCCCGCCGCCGACGGAGTAGCACCGACTCCTGGCCGGCCGTACGGCGGTGCGGTCGGCCAGGGCTTAGCGCAGGCGCACTCGCCATCGGTCCGCAGGCTGCACCATGTCTGCGGTCTCGACTGGATCCCCGGACGCGGCCACCCTGGTGCGCTGGATCAGCCACGCCGGGACCCCCTGGGGCAGGCCGAGGTGTTCGGCTTCGTCGGCGGTCAGCTGGTGGAGCTGGGCTTCGGCATCGCACCGAGCCCAGGTCTGGGCCCGCGAACCTCGCCACCAGGTGGTGACGACGTGGCTGGGCCGCGAGTCGGGGTCAAGGCACTCCTCTCGACGCCAGCGCAGGCGGGCGCCGATCGCGAGCTGCAGCCGTGCGGCAAGGTCGGCGTCGGCCCGGCAGCTGCCGACGGCTCCGTCGCCGGTGGCGTACGGCCAGTCCCGGTCTGGGTCGAGGAGTGTGCGCACAGCAGGAGGATGCGCCACGAACAGCCGGGTTCGGGGGCGCCCTTCGAGTTCGCCAGCCCTTCGAAGGAGGGCCATCCCTCGGCGGGCCTTGGCGATGCTGACGCGGAGGTCCTCGGCTAATGCGGCCTGGGAGGGGAGTTGGTGCCCGGGCGGCCAGGTCCCGACGGCGATCCGGCGTCGGATCTCGGCGGCAACGCGCTGGTACGGCGCGGGCGGCATGGACGTCCTCGGTCACTGCATGTGAGCTGGTTAACGAGGCTCACCGTAGAGAGGCGCCCTGATCTGCGTTAACGCAGGCCTGGGCAGGGCATAGATCACGCACGGTGGTCGATATGCAACGCGGAAACTATTCGATTGCACATTCGAATCGACCGTAAACCCCTCGGAGGATCGCAAGTGCACGACGGTGACTCGCCGCGGGACGAGGTGTTGGCCGCGTACGCATGGAGGGCCGGCCGCTGCTACCGATGCAGGTCCTTCTCCGACCGGACGGCGACGGCGGGATACCTCCCCCGGGCCGCCAGGAGCATCCCCGTGGTGGCGTGCGAGGACTGCACTCTGCTCCTGGAGCGTGACCGGCAGGCCGCAGCGGTTCGCTACGGCTGGCCGTATACAAGGAGCCGCTGTACGCCGCTCCCCCGCTGCTGTCCCGGATGGTCGACGCCGGCCTGCTGGGCCGCAAGTCCGGCCGCGGCTTCTACGACTACAC
>NZ_JBHXEG010000053.1:0-17405 GCF_042724935.1 Kitasatospora sp. NPDC127060 | reverse complement strand
CACCGCGAGCGCCTGAGCCTCGACGGGCGCGCCCGTACCGGCCTCCGGTACGGGCGCGCCGCTTTGCGACTGCCTGACGGACCGCGCTACTTGACCCCGGCCTGCGCGCAGGCCTCCGCGTACTGCTGGGTGCAGATGTCGGACGCCTTGTAGAGCCCGCCGCCGACGACCGTGGCCTCCACCTTCGACTTGGTCACCACGATCGGGGTGAGCAGCAGCGAGGGGATCTTCAGCCCGCCGCTGTCGGTGAGCGTGGCGGCGGTCGTGCTGATGTCCATGCCCTCGGCCAGCTGGACGGCGATGCTGCCCGCCGCATCGGTCTCGGGCTTGTACGGCTTGTAGATGGTGTACGCCTGCTCGCCCGTGAGCACCCGACGGACCGCGTCGAGGGAGGCGTCCTGGCCGCCGACCGGCACGTTCTTGACGCCCGCGGCCTTCAGGGCCTCGATGACGGCGGCGGCCATGCCGTCGTTCGCGACGTAGACGGCCTGGATGCCGTTCTTCCCGAGGCTCTGGATGGCCTCGTTCGTCTTCTCCGCGGCCACGTCCGGCTTCCACTCGCCGGACTGCTCGTAGGCGATCTTGACCCGGCCGTCCAGTGCCAGGTGCGCGCCCGCCTTGAACTGCGCCGCGTTGGGGTCGGATTCGGCGCCGTCGATCATCACGACGTTGGCCGAGGAGGCCTTCGAGCCGAGCGCGTCGAGCAGGGACTGGCCCTGGAGCTGACCGGTCTGCTGGTTGTCGAAGGAGACGTACGCGGCGACCTTGCCCTGGGCCAGCCGGTCGTAGGCGACGACCTTCACGCCCTTGGCGTTGGCGGCGTCCACCCACGGGGCGGTGAGCTTGGCGTCGACCGGGTCGAGCAGGATGACCTTCACGCCCTTGGCGAGCATGTCGTCGAACTGCTTCTTCTGAACGGTGGCATCGCCGCCCGCGTTGGCGTAGCTCACCGTGCACTTGGTGCAGAGGCCGGTCACCGTCTGCTCGATCAGGGGCTTGTCGAACGCGTCGTACCGGGTGGAGGACGTGCTCTCCGGCAGCAGCAGACCGATGCCCTCGCCGCCTCCGCCACCTCCCCCGCCTCCGCCGGCCGCCGGCGTCTGGCCCGCCACCGTCTGGCCGCAGGCCGTGAGGGCGAGTGCGAGCGACACGGCGGCTGTGCCCGTGGCCGCGAGACGCATGGGTCTGATCATGATCGGTGGTGCCTCCTGTACGGCGCCGCAACCCTGCGGCAGGGGACGGAGTCAAGCGCCACCGTGCGAATGCGTCAATGCGGGAGGGATCGTTCGTTATGCCCCTGCTCGATTCGTTATGGGATGAACAGGACTTTCACAGTTCCTTGGGTTGTTCGCGGGGGGGGGAGAGATCGAATGCCGAGATGGCGGGAGACCCGGGGAAACGGGCTCCCGCCACCGCGCCGACCTGGGCGTCAGCTGTTGATGCTGTAACTGTCGCCGTAGACCTTCCACTTGAGCGGCGGGTTGAGGTCGAAGTTCTTGGCGTTGAGGAACACCGACTGCTCGGTGTCGACCCGGCTGGTGTCGGAGTGCGCCTCCTCCTTCTTCATGACCACCTTGCGGGCGTCCAGGAAGGCCTTGAGGTAGGTGGCCTCGTCGCCGCCCTGGGCGGGCGTCCTGGCCTTCTTCATGGCGGCCGCGCGGATGCCGCCGAAGCTGTCCGAGCTGTCGCCGGGGCCGTGCATCACGATGGCGTCGTAGTAGGCGAACTGGCCGAGAGCACGCAGGCCGTCGGCCTTGGCCTGGTTGACGGCGGGGTTGAAGTACACCCGGTCGCGCTCGTCGTTCTGGGCCTGCTGGAAGACCGGGTCCTTCGCGGCGGTGGCCCAGTCCTTGACGAACGGGGTACCGAGGCCGGAGTGCGAGGCGCTGCCGTTGACCTTCTTCAGCGCGGGCAGGTACTTGGCGAGGACGTTGCCGGGCTTGAGGTCGGCGTAGTGCTGGACCAGGTCCAGCATGTCACCGGTACCGGAACAGAACCCGATGATGCCGGCGGTGTAGCCGCGGCCGTCACCGATGTCCTCGATGTACTTGTACTGGGCCTTCCAGTCCAGCGAGGAGTTCTCGGCACTGGACACCAGCTGCATCGCGATGTCCTTCTTGTGCGGGTCGTCGAGGCCGACGCCCTTGAGCTGGACGGACGTTGCGGGCGCGGGCGCGGCCTGGGCCACCGAGGTGGCCGCGACGGTCAGGGGCGCGGCCACCAGGGCGGCGGCGAGGGCTATGCGGAGGGTGCGACGGGGCTGAGGACGCATGGGGACGCTCCGGTTCCTCGTAGGTTAGGAAACCTTCCTAACGAGAAGGAAACGCCCAGGAACCCCGGTCCCGCAAGGGTTTTGACAATGCGACTTCAAGGAGCTTCGAACGGTGCAGGTCAGACCGCCCGGCGGCGCACCCACCAGACCGCCGCCGCGCACAGGGCCACGGCGAGCAGGGTCGTCCAGCCGAACTCGATCCACTGGAACGGCCAGAACCGGTCGGCCGGCTGGTACACCTCGTGCATGGTGTAGCCGCCGTCGTGCACCAGGGACTGCAGACGGTCGTAATCACCGCCGAGGTGGTAGAACTCGGACTCGGAGAGCCGGTTCCCCGCCGGGTCGGAGTACCAGACGCTCAGCACCCAACGGTCGTCCGTCGCCAGCGACGTCATGGCGCGCACCGGCTCGTCCAGCGGGGTCATGTAGTGCGAGCGCACGGCCTGGGCGAGGAACGGCAGGGCGACCGAGGCCACCAGGCCGAGGCCCACCGCGAACACGGTGCGACGCAGCACCGCGCCGGCCAGCGCCGCGACCCCGAAGGCCACCAGCACCCGGCCGATCAGCACTGGCGGCGCCTCCACGAAGAGGTCCGGGTGGAACTGTCCGCCCATGAGCTCCAGCGGCACGCTCCACCAGCGCAGCACCAGCCCGAACAGCGCCGCCACCACGGCCAGCACCGCGCCGCCCAGCACCAGGCCGCCCGCCGTCCAGCGGGTCCGTCCGGCCCCCTGGGTCCAGGCGAAGCGCACCGTGCCGTGCTCGAACTCCCGCGCCAGCAGCGGGCCGCCGAGGAACGCGCCGAAGACGCCGCCGAGGACGTAGGCGACGCTGCCGAGCATCGGCATGCTGTCGGCGTACTGGTGCAGGAACCGCTTGAACGTCGCCGCACAGGCGGCGGTGGCCGGGTCGCAGGAGCCCGCGCCGGTGCGGTCCAGGCCGTCGTGCAGGTACCAGCCGTGCGCCAGCAGGACGAGCGAGATCACGCCCATCACGGTCAGCAGGGTCAGCAGCGCCGGCCGGTGGCGCAGCCCGGCGGCCCGTAGGACGGCGGAGCGGGGCGGGGCGAGGGCGATCGAGCTCACGACAGTACCTTCTGGTTCGTCCGGACGGCCCCGCGCGGGCCGGGCAGGGCGGAGGCGGTCGGCTCGCGCAGGTAGGCGAGCACCAACTCCTCCAGGCCGACGCGCTGTTGGCACCAGCCGCCGGACACCGGCGCGTCCAGTCCGCCGGTGCGCACCAGCAGGTGGGACTGGCTGCCGGCCCGGCGGTCGCGGACCACCGGGAGGCGCTCGGCGACGGCGTCGGCCTCGGCGGTCGGGCCGGTGAGCATCCGGTGGTCGGCGATCAGGTCGTCCACCTCCCCCGTCACCTGCACCCGGCCGCCGGCCAGCACCACCAGGTAGTCGCAGCTCTGCTCCAGCTCGTTGACGGCGTGCGAGGAGAACAGCACCGAGAGGCCGTCCTCGGCCACCGCCGTGAGCAGCACGGACATGAAGTCGTGCCGGGCGAGCGGGTCGAGCGCGGCCAACGGCTCGTCCAGGAGCAGCAGTTCGGGCCGCTTGGCGAGGGCCAGGGCGAGCGAGACCTGGGCCTGCTGGCCGCCGGAGAGCCGGCCGTACTTGCGGTCCAGCGGGATGCCGAGGCCGTCCAGATGGGTGCGCGCCCGGCTCTCGTCCCAGCGCCGGTTGAGGTGGCGGCCCATCGCGAGCAGGTCGCGTACGGGCAGGCCGGGGTAGAGCGCGGCGTTCTGGGCGACGAAGCCGATCCGGTCCAAGGCCTCTGGCGAGCCGGGGAGTTGGTCACCGAGGACGGTCATCGCGCCCTCGCTGGGCAGGGTGAGCCCGGCGGCCAGGCTGAGCAGGGTGGTCTTGCCGGCGCCGTTCGGGCCGACCAGGGCCACCACGTGCCCGGCCGGGACGGCGAGGTGGCAGTCCCGCAGGGCCCAGGAGCGCCGGTAGCGCTTGCCGATGCCGCCGCAGTCGATCACGGTGTCGGTCGTCATCACGCCACCACCCCGTCGCGCCCCTCGCGCAGGTCGCGCAGCGCGTCCTCGAACACCGCGACCATCCCCCCTTCGTCCAGCCCGGCGGACCGCGCCGAGCGCATCCAGTCCAGCAAGCCTCGCCGCAGCGCGGCCCGTTCGCGCAGCGGCACCACTCCGGCGGGCAGTCCGCGCACGAAGGTGCCCTGGCCGCGCCGACCGGCCGCCAGGCCGCGGTGTTCCAGCTCCCGGTAGGCCTTGAGCACGGTGTTGGGGTTGATCGCCAGCCCGGCGACCACCTCGCGCACCCGGGGCAACCGGTCCCCCTCCGCCAACCAGCCCATCCGCAGGGCCTGTTCGACCTGCTGCACGAGTTGCAGGTAGGTCGGGACGCCGGAGGCCGGGTCCAGGCGGAACTCGATGGGCGAGGGCTGGTCTTCAGCTTTATCTACTTCCATAGGTAAAGAGATAAAGGATCGTGTGATGAGTCGTCAAGTCAGAGAAGTCGGAGAAGGCGGGGAAGGGCCGGGAAGAGGGCCGGCGAGGGCCGCCGAGGACCGGGAAGGAACGGGAAGGAACGCCGAAGGGCCCCGCCCCCGCCTCGCGGCAGGGGTGGGGCCCTCTCCGGGCACTACGGGATCAGGCGCCGCGCAGCACCGCGCCGGTGCGGCTGACGGCCTCGGCGACGGCCGCCTCGCGGGCGGCGGTGGCCTCGTCGGCGGTCAGGGTGCGGTCGGTGGCGCGGAAGCGCAGCGCGTACGCCAGCGACTTCTTGCCCTCGCCGACCTGCTCACCGGTGAACACGTCGAACAGCCGGATGGCCTCCAGCAGTTCGCCCGCGCCCGAGCGCAGCGCGGCCTCGACCTCGGCGGCCGGGACGGCGGTGTCGACGATCAGCGCGACGTCCTGGGTGGCCACCGGGAATCCGGAGACCGCCGGGCCGTCGACCTTCCGCGAGCCGTCGGCCGTCAGCAGGTCGATGTCGAGCTCCATCGCCGCCGAACGGGCCGGCAGCCCGAGCGACTTGACCACACGGGGGTGCAGCTCACCGGCGTGGCCGACCACCCGGTCGGTGCCGGCGACCACCAGCTCGGCGCAGCGGCCCGGGTGCCAGGGCGCCAACTGGCCCCGGCGCACGGTCAGCTCGACGCCGGCCGCACGGGCCACCGTACGGGCCGCCTCGATCGCGTCCGCCCAGGAGGCCTGGTCGCCCTTGCCCCACCAGCCGGACGGCAGCCGCTCGCCCGCGAGGGCGACGGCGACCCGGCGCGGCTGGTCCGGCAGCGCGGCGTCCAGCGCGGCCAGCTCCGCGTCGCTCGGCCGGCGGTCGACGGCCGGGCGCGGGGCCACGGTCAGCTCGTCCTTCGGCAGGAACACGGTGCCGGTCTCGAAGATCGCCAGGTCGGTGTTGCCCCGGCCGATGTTGCGGCGCAGCGCGCCGAGCAGGCCCGGCAGCATGGTGGTGCGCAACGACGGTTCCTCGTCGTTGAGCGGGTTCACCAGCGTGACGGTCCGGCGGCGGCGGTCCTCCGGCTCCAGGCCGAGCGCCTCGAAGGCGGCCTCGCCGAGGAACGGGTAGTTGTTGACCTCGACGTAGCCGGCCCCGGCCAGCGCCACGCCGATCCGGCGGTGGACGCGCTGGGCCTCGGTCAGGCCCTTGCCCGGCGGGACGTTGGGCATCCGGGCGGGGACGTTGTCGTAGCCCTCCAGCCGGATGACCTCCTCGGCGAGGTCGTACGGGTCGGTGAGGTCGGGCCGCCAGGCCGGCGGGGTGACCTCCAGGACGTCGGCGCCCGCGACCGAGCAGCCGACCTCCTGCAGGCGCCGGGTGACGGTCTCGCGGCCGTACGCCGTGCCGGCCACCCGGTCCGGCAGGTCGGCGGCGATGGTGATGGTGCGCACCGGGTGCGGGGCCGCGATGTCGGTGACCCCGGCCTCGGCGGTGCCGCCGGCGATCAGCACCAGCAGGTCGACGGCGCGCTGCGCGGCGGCGCGGGCGGCCTCCGGGTCGACGCCGCGCTCGAAGCGCTTGGACGCCTCGGAGGGCAGCTTGTGCCGCTTGGCGGTGCGGGCGATGGAGACCGGGTCGAAGTGCGCGGCCTCGATGATCACCTCGGTGGTGCCCGGACCGGCGGCCGGGTCGAGGATCTCGGTGGAGGCGCCGCCCATGACCCCGGCCAGGCCGATCGGGCCGCTGGCGTCGCAGATCAGCAGGTCCTCGGCGGCGAGCTTGCGCTCGACGCCGTCCAGGGTGGTGAGGGTCTCGCCCTCGGCCGCCCGGCGGACCGTGATCGGGCCGCTCACGCGCTGCTTGTCGTAGGCGTGCAGCGGCTGGCCGACCTCCAGCATCACGTAGTTGGTGATGTCGACGGTCAGCGAGATCGGGCGGATGCCCGACTTCTGGAGGCGGCGCTGCAGCCAGATCGGCGACTTGGCGGTCGGGTCGACACCGATGACCGTGCGGGCCACGAAGCGGTCGCAGCCGGCCGGGTCGTTGACCTTGACCAGGTAGCCGAAGGAGTTGGCCGGCGGCACGTCGAGCAGCGCCGGGTCGGCCAGCGGCAGCCCGTACGCGGCGGCGGCCTCGCGGGCCACGCCGCGCATCGACAGGCAGTAGCCGCGGTCCGGGGTGACGGCGATGTCCAGCACCTCGTCGACCAGCTGGAGCAGCTCGATGGCGTCGGTGCCGGGCTCGTACTCGGGCGGGAGCACGATGATGCCGTTGTGGTCGTCGCCCATGCCCAGCTCGCGGGCGGAGCAGATCATGCCGGCCGAGGTGTGGCCGTAGGTCTTGCGGGCCGCGATCGGGAACGGGCCGGGCAGCACGGCGCCCGGGAGCACGACCACGACCTTGTCGCCGACCGCGAAGTTGGTCGCGCCGCAGACGATCTCCTGCGGCTCACCGGTGCCGTTGGCGTCGCCGACGTTGACGAAGCAGTGCCGGATCGGCTTCTTGAAGCCGGACAGCTCCTCGATGGAGAGCACCTCGCCGACCACCAGGGGGCCCTTGAGGTCGGTGCCGAGCTGCTCGACGGTCTCGACCTCCAGGCCGGCCCGGACCAGGCGCTCGGCCACGTCGCGGCCGGTCTCACCGGCCGGAAGGTCGACGTACTCGCGCAGCCAGGAAAGCGGGACGCGCATCAGATCTCCATCCCGAACGGGAGGGTGAAGCGGACGTCACCCTCGACCATGTCGCGCATGTCGGCGACGTTGTGACGATTCATCAGGATCCGCTCCAGGCCCAGGCCGAAGGCGAACCCGCTGTAGCGGTTCGGGTCCACGCCGCAGGCGACCAGCACCCGGGGGTTGACCACGCCGCAGCCGCCGAGCTCGATCCAGCCCTCGGAGGAGCAGGTGCGGCACGGACGGTCCGGGTTGCCGACGCTCTCGCCGCGGCACACGAAGCACTGCAGGTCGATCTCGGCGCTCGGCTCGGTGAACGGGAAGTACGAGGGGCGCCAGCGCAGCTCCAGGCCGCCGCCGATCAGCTTCTCGACCAGCACCTCGATGGTGCCCTTGAGGTCGGCGAAGGTGATGCCCTCGTCGACGGCGAGGCCCTCGACCTGGCGGAACACCGGGGTGTGGGTGGCGTCCAGCTCGTCCGTCCGGTAGACCCGGCCGGGGCAGACCACGTAGACCGGGGGCTCGCGGTGGAGCAGGGTGCGGGCCTGGACCGGGGAGGTCTGGGTGCGCAGCACCACGCCGGAGTCGGCGGAGCCGTCCGGGGCCTGGACGAAGAAGGTGTCCTGCATCGAGCGGGCCGGGTGGTCCGGGCCCAGGTTGAGGGCGTCGAAGTTCAGCCACTCGGCCTCGACCTCGGGGCCCTCCGCGACCTGGTAGCCCATCGCGACGAAGGTGTCCTCGATGCGCTCGGCCAGCGTGGTCAGCGGGTGCCGGGCGCCGCGCGGGGCGCGGTCGTACGGCAGGGTGACGTCCACCGCCTCCTCGACCAGCACGCGGGCGTCGCGCTCCGCCTCCAGCTCGGCCTGCCGCTTGGCGAGCGCCTGGTTGACGGCGCCGCGGGCCTGGCCGATCAGCTTGCCGGCGGCGGCCTTGGCGTGCGGCGGAAGGGCGCCGATCTCGCGGTTGGCGAGGGAGAGCGCGGAGCGGTCGCCGGTGTGGGCGACCTTGGCCTGCTTCAGCTCGTCCAGGGAACCGGCGGCGGCGAAGGCGGCGATCGCCTCGTCCCGCGCCTGCTCCACCACCTCGGGCTTGAGTGCCTCGACCTCGACAGGGTCGTACGACTTGTTGGGTGCCGACATCTCTATCTTCCCGTGCTCCTGCTCGTCCGTACTCAGGTGTGTGGGCTCGCCTTCGCGTCACGCCCGGCGGGGCCGGGGCGCGGGCAGCCGGTCTCCGTGCTGACGGGGAGGGTGTCCGCGGCACAGCCGCACAGGGCGTTGCGCAACGCCAAAGGTCGAGTGTAGTCGCAGCGCGTAGCGCGGCTGTCGTCAAGCCCGTCCGGCGAAGCCCCCGCGCTCTTTCAGAGCATGCTGTGTCAGTCGTTCATGCTCTTTCAGAGCATGAAGTCGGGCACCCCGGCGGGCAGGATAAATCGGAACCGGGCCCCGCCACCGGGCGCGCGGTCGACCCGGATGGAACCGCCGTGGGCCTCCACGATGCCCTTGACGATGTAGAGCCCGAGGCCGGTGCCACCTCGCTTGGAGCCCCGCCAGAAGCGGGTGAAGACGCGCGGCATCGACTCCTCGGGGATGCCGCTGCCTTCGTCGCTCACGGTGACCGCTGTGCCTTCCACGATGCGGGGCGGGGTGCCGGAGCGCTCCCAGACGGGCGCCTCGACGACCTCCTTGGCCGGTGCCACCTCGATGGTGACAGTTCCCTCGCCGTGCCGCACCGCGTTTTCCAGCAGGTTGGCGAGCACCTGGTCGACCTTGTCCGGGTCCGCCCACAGCACGGTGAGCGGCTCGGTGATCCGGATGTCGAAGCGCTCCTCGGGGATGCCGGTGGCCACCTTGCGCTCGACGTGACGGCGCACCGCGGCCACCAGGTCGACCACCTGCTTGCGCAGCTCCAGCCGTCCGGCGTCGATCCGGGAGATGTCCAGCAGCTCGGCGATCAGCCGGGTGACCCGGTCGGCGTCGGCGTCCACCGTCTCCAGCATCAGCCGCTTCTGCCCGTCGGTGAACCGCTCCCACTTGGCCAGCAGCGTCGCCGTGAAGCCCTTGACGCTGGTCAGCGGGGAGCGCAGCTCGTGCGCGACGGTGGCGATCAGCTCGGCGTGGCTGCGCTCGGTGCGGCGCCGGGCCTCGGTGCCGCGCACGGCGACCACCAGGCGCTCCAGCGGCCCCTGCGGCACCGCCCGGACGTACCGGGCGGAGACCAGCACCTCGCGCCCGCCGGGCAGCAGCAGGTTGCGCTCGGGCTGGCCGGTGCGGATCACCAGGCCGCCGTACGGGTCGGTCAGCTGCCACCAGCGGTGGCCGTCCAGGTCCTCCAGCGGCAGGACGTCCTCCAGCGCGAGACCGAGCGCGGCCTCCGGGAGCACCCCGGTGAGCCGGGCCGCGGCCCGGTTGAAGCAGACCACCCGGCCCAGCGCGTCGGCGACCACCAAGCCGTCCGGCAGGTCGTCCGGGTCGAGCTCGGGTCCGCTGCCGACCATGGGTTGCCTCCCCGATTACCCACCGTGCCGTTCCCCCCACCGAGGCAGACCCTAGCGCCTCGCAGGCCCCCGCAGTAGGGCTTGCAGCGTGAGAACGCGGCGCGCCCGGGGCGTGTCCTGCGGGTTCTCGCCGGATCAGGGCCGCGGCGTCAGCCGTTCGAGCGGCAGCCGCCGGGCGAACGCTGGGCCCGGGCGGAGGCGTACAGGCAGACGGCCGCGGCGGTGGCCAGGTTGAGGCTCTCCGCGTGGCCGTGGATCGGTACCCGCACGACCTCGTCGGTGAGCGCGCGGGTCTCCTCCGGGAGCCCCCAGGCCTCGTTGCCGAACAGCCATGCGCCGGGCGCACCGAGGGTGCCCTCGTCGAGCTCCCGGTCCAGGTCGCGCTCCCCCGCGCCGTCCGCGGCGAGCACCCGGATGCCGGCCGCGCGCAGCTGCCCGACCGCCTCCTCGACCGGTACGCCGACCGCCACCGGCAGGTGGAACAGGCTGCCCACGGAGGCCCGGACGGCCTTCGGGTTGTACAGGTCCACCGAGGCGTCGGTGAGCACCACGGCGTCCGCGCCGGCGGCGTCGGCGGTGCGCAGCACGGTGCCGGCGTTGCCGGGGTCGCGCACGTGGGCGAGGATCGCCACCAGCTTGGGCCGGGCCGCGAGCACCTCGGCGAACGGGGTGTCGATGAAGCGGCAGAGCGCCACGATGCCCTGCGGGGTCACGGTGTCGCAGATGTCGGCGATCACCTCGTCGGTGGCGGTCAGCACCGGCAGCCCCTCGGCCAGGGCGGCCTCGACGATGTCCGCGTGCCGCTCGGCGGCCTCCAGGCCCACGTACACCTCGACCACGGCGTGCTCGGCCGTCCCCGGCAGCTTGCCGAACCCGACGGCCTCCCGGACGGCCTGCGGGCCCTCGGCCAGGAAGCGGCGCTCCTTGGTGCGCTGGTTCCGCTTGGCGAGTCGGCGGGCGGCGACGACGCGCGGCGAGCGCAGGGAGGTGAGCAGGGGGGTCTCGGTGCTCGGCATGGTCTCGTTCTCTGGAGGCACGGGGAGGGCACGGGGGACGGAAAGCAGAACCGGACCCGCAGGAGAGCCTGCGGGTCCGGTCAGAGCTCAACCGATCTCGGAAGATCAGGCGGCGTCGGCGGCGGCCTTCGGGGCGTTCACGTCGGCCGGCAGCGCCTTCTGGGCCACCTCGACCAGGGAGGCGAACGCACCCGGGTCGTTGACGGCCAGGTCGGCCAGCATCTTGCGGTCAATCTCGACGCTGGCGGCCTTCAGGCCCTGCACGAAGCGGTTGTAGGTGATGCCGTTGGCACGGGCCGCAGCGTTGATGCGCTGGATCCACAGCTGACGGAAGTCGCCCTTGCGCTTCTTGCGGTCGTTGAAGTTGTAGACCAGCGAGTGGGTGACCTGCTCCTTGGCCTTGCGGTACAGGCGCGAACGCTGGCCACGGTAGCCGCTGGCGCGCTCCAGGATGACCCGGCGCTTCTTGTGGGCGTTGACTGCCCGCTTGACGCGTGCCACTTGATTACTCCTTGGGTTGGACCACGGACTACTTCACGTGGTCCGTCATTCGAATGGGTCGGGAAGGATCAGCTGCCCCGCACACGGCTCGCGCCGGGCGGGAGGGCGATCACTTGCCGAGAAGCTTCTTGATCTTCTTGGCGTCAGCGGGGGCCAGCTCGACGGTCCCGGCCAGCTTGCGGGTCAGCGTCGAGGGCTTGTGCTCCAGGAGGTGGCGGCGGCCGGCGCGCTCGCGCAGCACCTTGCCAGAGCCACTGATCTTGAAGCGCTTGCTGGCGCCACTGTGCGTCTTCTGCTTCGGCATTTCGCCGTATCTCCTCGTCAGTCCCGTCCACGCCCGCGCGACCTGCGCCGCGCGGGCGTGAACTGGATGGATCTGTGGTGACCGGGCGGGGCGCCCCGTCACCCTGGGGGCCGACCCCCGGACTGCCGTGAGCCTTGCGGCTCAGGCGCCCTGGGAAGCGGCCGGCTGCTCGACCGGGGCCTCGGCCTCGGCGGCCGGCGCCTCGACCGGGGCGTCCTGCGCCTCGGTCACGGCGTCGTCGGCCACCAGGTCCTCGTCCTCGGTGACCAGGTCCTCGGCCACCGCGTCGTCATCCGCGAGGTCGGCGTCGGAGCCGGGGGTCCGGCCCAGTCGCTCGGCCTTGCGGGCGTCCGCGAGGGCGCGGGCCTCGGCCATCGCCTCGGTCTTCTTCTTGTGCGGGCCAAGGACCATGATCATGTTCCGGCCGTCCTGCTTGGGCGAGGACTCGACGAAGCCCAGGTCCTGGACGTCGTCGGCGAGCCGCTGCAGCAGACGGAAGCCCAGCTCGGGGCGGGACTGCTCACGACCGCGGAACATGATCGTGATCTTGACCTTGTCGCCCTGCTTGAGGAACCGAACGACGTGACCCTTCTTGGTGTCATAGTCGTGCGGGTCGATCTTCGGCCGGAGCTTCATCTCCTTGATGACCGTGTGCGCCTGGTTCTTGCGCGCCTCACGGGCCTTCATGGCCGACTCGTACTTGAACTTGCCGTAGTCCATGAGCTTGCACACCGGCGGCCGGGCGGTCGCCGCGACCTCGACCAGGTCGAGGTCGTACTCCTGTGCGAGCTCCAGCGCCTTGGCAAGCGGCACGATGCCGACCTGCTCGCCGCTGGGACCGACAAGTCGCACCTCCGGGACGCGAATCCGGTCGTTGATGCGGGGCTCGGTGCTGATGGGGCCTCCTCGGTTGCACCTTCTGCGATGCGGCCGTCGGACGGCGGTCGCACGTAGTGGACTCGACCACTGGGCGGGGCTTCATTCGTGCTGCGCTGCCCGATGCCTCTCGGCATCGCGTGCACCGCGACACGAAAAAAGCCCCGCTCGGTACAAGCGGGGCTCCACACAACCGGGGGCGGCATCCGGTGAGGGACGCTGCGGGCGACTCGGCGCCTCGGCGCCCGTCGCGGACCGGGACCCGTCGACCGTGAAGTCGACCAGGTGGGAGACTTTCGCGGTTGCCCTCTCGGGCCTCCTCGCAGTGGAGCCTCCACTTGCTGGCCAGGTGCCCATGAGGGATCCCGGCCGGTCAGTCTCGAAGCTTACAGCGTCGCGCTGTCGAACGCTATTCCGCCCCGGCGCACTGCCTTCCCGGCGGCTTCCGGGCCCCTTGTACGCTCCACCCTGTACCCACACCGCACGACGGAACGAGCCCCCCTTGAGCAGCGAGCCCACCCAGACCCCCGGCACGGACGACGACGCGATCGGCTTCGACGACCTCACCCGCGACATCGCCGAGGTCCCGGCCGTCGAGGTGATCACCACCGTCGCGGTGCACCTGATGAGCGCCGCCGCGGTCAAGTGCGGCCTGGCCGAGGGCGGCGAGAAGGACAAGGACCTGGACGAGGCCCGCAAGCTGATCACCGCGCTCGCCGGACTGGTCACGGCCGGCGCCCCGGAGATCAGCAACTTCCACGCGGCCCCGCTGCGCGACGGACTGCGCTCGCTGCAGCTGGCCTTCCGCGAGGCCTCCCTGGTGCCTGACGCGCCGGGCACCGGGCCGGGCGAGAAGTTCACCGGGCCGGTCTACTCCTGAGACCGATCCGACCGGGGCCCGCAGCTACGAAACCTCGTAGCTGCGGGCCCCTTCGTCGCTCCTACCGCCGGTACGTCGTTCCTACCGCCGGTACAGCGGCTCCCCCGGCAGCTGGGCACTCTCCGGCAGCACCGCGAGGTCCAGCCCCCGGTCCAGCCGCACCCGCAGCACCGGGTCCCCGGCCACCGCCCGGCCGACCCGCTGCGCGGCCTCCTGCAGCCCCCGCTGGTCCAGCGCCGGGTCGAAGACCACGGCGAGCACCCCGTCCGAGTCCTCCGACGGCGCCAGCAGCCCGCTGAGCACCTGCGGCTCGGCCGCCAGCAGCACCCGGACCGCCTCCCTCACCTCCGGGTCCCGCACCGGCGGCAGGTAGGGGCGGTTCTCCGCCAGGGCCCGCAGCCGGGCGCCGCTCAGCAGGAACGGCACCGGCCCGGCCGGGTCGATCAGCAGCGTGTCGGCGCGCTCGGAGAAGGCGACCATCGCGGCCTGCGGGGCCGCCGTCGGCGCCGGACGGGCGTCGGCCCGCCAGCGGGTGAGCGCCTCCAGGGACGTGAAGGCCGGCAGCGCGCGGCGCCCGTCCGGGGCCTCCAGCACCGGCACGGCCATGTCGCTGCTCTTGTCGTGCCGGTGCCCGTGCTCGTCCACCTCGACCTCGCCGAGGATCGCCACGATCGGGACCATCAGCCGGGTCGGGGTCAGCGCCGCCAGCACCTCGGGCTCCACCGCGCGGTCCTGCGACCAGCGGGCGAGGGCCTCGGCGAGCGCCCGGTCCGCCGTGCCGTCGTCGTCGGAGAAGCCGGGGTTCGGGATGCTCTTGCCGGCGAACGCCGGGTTGGGGAAGTCTTCGCGGTCCACCCGGCCGACCCTATGCCACCGGCCGGCGCCGACCGCATTTCCCCGCACGACCTCTACCCACCGGTAGCGCGCTGTGGCAGCCTGCGCGCATGGTCATCCTCGTTGCGCGCACCCCTGTCACGGACCGGCACCGGTACGACCGGGCCACCGCCCACCTGGACGGGCCGGTGGCCGTCGTGGACCTCGACGCCTTCGACGCCAACGCCGCCGACCTGGTGCGCCGGGCGGGCGGCAAGCCGATCCGGGTGGCCAGCAAGTCGCTGCGCTGCCGGGCCCTGCTGGACCGGGCGCTGGCCGTGGACGGCTTCCTCGGGGTGATGGGCTTCACCCTGGACGAGTCGCTCTGGCTGGCCCGTACGGGCGTGCGCGACGTCCTGCTCGCCTACCCCTCCACCGACCGCGCCGGCTACGCCGAACTGACCGGGGACCAGGAGCTCGCCGCCCGGGTCACCGTCGTGCTGGACGACCCGGCCCAGCTGGACCTGATCGACAAGGCCCGCACCGGTGACGCCGAGGTGCGGGTCTGCCTGGAGCTGGACACCGCGCTGCACCTGTTCGGCGGGAAGGTCCGGGTCGGTGCCCGGCGCTCGCCGCTGCGCACCCCGGAGGAGCTCGGTGCCTTCGCCGAACTCGTCCAGCGCCGCCGGGGCTTCCGGGTGGTCGGCTTGATGGCGTACGAGGGGCACGTCGCCGGGGTGGGCGACCGGGTGCCCGGGCGGCCGCTGCGCTCCCAGTTGGTCCGGCTGATGCAGAACAAGGCCCGGACCGAACTGGCCGAGCGGCGCGCGGCGGTGGTGCGGCGGCTGCGGCAGGTGGCCGAGCTGGAGTTCGTCAACGGCGGCGGCACCGGCAGCGTGGAGTCCACCGCGGCCGAGCGGGCCGTCACCGAGGTCGCCGCCGGATCCGGGCTGTACCAGCCGCAGCTGTTCGACAACTACCGGGTGTTCCGGGGCCGTCCGGCCGCACTGTTCGGCCAGCCGGTGGTGCGCCGCCCCGGCGTCGGGGTGGTCACCGTGCTCGGCGGCGGCTACCCGGCCTCCGGCCCGGTCGGACCGGACCGCTCGCCGATGCCGTACCTGCCGCCGGGGCTGCGGTACGACCCGATGGAGGGCGCGGGCGAGGTGCAGACCCCGCTGCTCGGCCCGGCCGCCGACGACCTGCTGATCGGCGACCGGGTCTGGTTCCGGCACGCCAAGGCGGGCGAGCTGTGCGAGCGCTTCGCCGAACTGCACCTGATCGAGGGGGACCGGATCGTCCGGACCGTCCCCACCTACCGGGGTGAGGGGAAGACGTTCCTCTGACGATCCGTCCGGCTCTGCCCTACCGTGGTGCCGGGCACGACCAACCACGAGGGGGCGCCATGGAAGCGGAGATCGTACAGCAGATGGTGACGTCGGGGGCCTCGTCGCTGGCCGGACTGATGGCCACCGCGGCCTGGTCGCAGGTCAGTTCACGCGTCGCCCGGATGTTCGGGCGCGGCGAGGAGGACGAGGCGACGAGCGCCGATCTGGAGGTGATCCGGGCCGAGGTGGTGGAGGCCGGGGACGACGAGGACGCGCTGGCCGACCAGACGGCCGTCCTGCGCACCCGACTGCGCCGGCTGTTCCGCGAGCACCCGGAGGCGGCGGACGAACTCCGGGAGATCCTGGCCGAGTTCATTCCCCGGCAGGAGCCCGGCTCGACGTACATCTACAACACGGTCAGCGGCGGCAACAACGGAGACGTGATCCAGGCCGGCATCATTCAGAAGGTGCAGCGCTGACCTTTCCGGAGCCTTAAGCGGGCCCGATGGAACACCTAACCCCGGTGTCCCGTCGGGCCTTTGCGCTGCTCGGGAGCCTACAGTGCGTCAATAACCGCACCACTCCCGGCTATTGCCTTCTGGTCCAGACCAATCCTACGCTCTGGCCGGGGCCCGCGATCCGGGCCGGCGGCCCCGAACGGGCAGGCGTGTCCGCTCCCCCACACCCGCCCGGAACGACGGTCAAGGAGTCCCCACCCCATGTCCATCAAGCGAACTGCCCTGTCCGTCGGCGTGGTCGGCGCCGCCGTCCTCGCGATGGCCGCGACCACCGCCGGCACCGCCAGCGCCCACGGCACCATGACCGGCCCGGTCAGCCGGATCGCCGCCTGCTACGCCGAGGGCCCCGAGCACCCGGTGTCCCAGGTGTGCAAGGACCTCGTCGCCGCGAGCGGCACCCAGCCGCTGTACGACTGGAACGAGGTCAACATCGCCAACGCCAACGGCAACCACCAGGCGCTGATCCCGGACGGCAAGCTCTGCTCGGCCAACCGCGACAAGTACGCGGCCCTGGACTGGCCGCGCACCGACTGGCCGGCCACCCCGGTCACCGCGGGCAGCTTCACCTTCCAGTTCCGCACCACCGCGCCGCACGTCGGCACCCAGACCGTCTACATCACCAAGCCCGGCTACGACCCCACCAAGCCGCTGAAGTGGTCGGACCTCGACCCGACCCCGGTCGCCCAGGTGCAGGTCGACCGCACCGCCGTCAACGGGTACTACACCTACCCGGGCACCCTGCCGCAGCGCACCGGCCGCCAGCTGCTCTACATGATCTGGCAGCGCAGCGACAGCCCGGAGGCGTTCTACAGCTGCTCCGACGTCGACTTCGGCAAGGCCACCACGGCCGGCGCCCCGGCGGTCTCCTCGCTCGCCGCCCCGGCCGCGCCCAGCGACGCCCAGATCGCCGCCGACGCCCCCAAGTCCACGGTCGCCCACCACGGGCACGGCGGGGACCCGAACGCCCCGGCCGGCCAGCCGATCCCGACCACCTCCGCCGCCGTGGCCGGCACCTCCGCCACCGGTCCGCTGCTGCTCGCCGGCGCCGCCGCGCTCGGCGTCGGCTGGGCGGGCATGGTGCTCCGGCGCCGTCGTGTCGAGGCTGTTCGACGCGACTCCTGACGCCGGACGACGCGGGGCCGGGCCGGCCCACCCCCGTCCGGTCCGGTTCCGCGCCTCCCGGGGCCCGGGACGGACCCGGGCCCTGACGGCGACGGCCCCCCCCCGGGGGGTTACACCCCCGTTGGGCCGCCAGCGGTGATGAGGCCGGGGCGCAGGGTGTGGTGGTAACGGAGC
>NZ_JBHXEG010000052.1:0-62861 GCF_042724935.1 Kitasatospora sp. NPDC127060 | reverse complement strand
GCCCGGGAACACCCCGGACGGCGCCGCCGCCGTCGAGCCGTCAGTTCTCCAGCCGTCAGCGCACCGTCTGCGCCACCCGCTGCGCCGGGACGCCCGGGGCCCCGGCCGCGCCCGGGCCGGCCGACGCGGCCGGGGCGGCGCCCAGCGCCGTACCGCGGGTCTCCTCCGCCCACAGCACGCACACCAGCAGGCCCAGCGCCGTCGTCCCGGCGGCGATCAGCATCGTCGGGCCGGTGCCCAGGCCGGTCAGCGACAGCGGCAGCAGGTAGGTGCCCACCGCCGCGCCGATCCGGCTCACCGAGGTGGCCACGCCCACGGCGGTGGCCCGGATCTCGGTCGGGAACAGCTCGTTGGGGTAGGTCCAGTCGAGCACGTTCGGCCCGCCGCACAGGAAGGCGTACGCGCACAGCGCGGTCAGCGCGACGGCGGCCGGCGCGGTGGGCCACACCCCCAGCAGCGCCAGCGGGACGGTCATCAGCGCGAAGGACCAGATGATGACGGGACGCCGGCCCCTGGTGTCGATCAGGCGCAGCGCCGGGTAGCAGCCGAGCAGGAAGACCAGGCTGATCAGGCCGGTGCCCAGGGTCTCCATCACGGTGCCGCCGGGCATGCCGAAGGAGGACAGGATCTGCGGGCCGAAGGTGAGCATCGCGAACAGCGGGCCGACCTGGCAGAGGAAGAACAGGCCGCAGAACAGGGTGCGGCGCCGGTAGGGCGGGGTCATCAGCAGCCGCAGTCCGGCGGCGCTGCGGGCGCGCTCGGCCGGGTCGGGCATCAGCTCGCGGCCGTCGACCCGTACCCCGAGGTGCTTCTCCACCACGCGCACCGCGTCGCCGACCCGTCCGTTGGCGGCCAGCCAGCGCGGCGACTCGGGGGAGCCGCGGCGGATCACCAGGAAGACCACGCACAGCACGGTGGAACTGGCCAGCATCCACCGCCAGCTGCCCGGTCCGGCCAGCTCCAGGAACAGGTAGCCCACCACGTAGGCGAGCACCGAGCCGGCGTACCAGGCGACGATCTGCTGACCGAGCAGCCGCCCGCGCTTCTTGGCGGGCAGCCACTCGGCGAGCAGGGAGGTGGCGATCGGGTAGTCGGCGGCGACGGCCATGCCGAGCACGAAGCGCAGCACGGTGATCGCCCACACCGAGTCGACCCAGAACGAGAGCACCGAGCAGGCGACCATCACCAGCAGGTCGGCGGTGTACATCACCTCCCGGCCGATCTTGTCGGTCAGCACGCCGAACAGGGCGCCGCCGACGAACATGCCCACCAGGGCGGCGGCGCCGATCAGGCTGACCTCCGCGGTGGACAGGCCCAGGTCGGGGCGCATCCCGATCAGGGCGACACCGACGATGCTCAGGATGTAGCCGTCGAGCAGCGGCCCACCCGAACAGGCCAGGGCCAGCCTGCGGTGGAAGGCGGTATACGGGGCGTTGTCGATCGTTTGGGACATGGGCTTCGGGGTCCTCCGGGACGTACGGCGCCGCGCTGAACACGCGTGCCGTGCGCCGGGTAGACGGCGGGGGAACGGCGCCGCCCACGCTGGACGGCACCATCACCCGGTCACACCGGGCGACCGTCCACGGTTGCCCGGGTACGGAGGGTGAACCACCGGGCCGAAGGTCGGCCGGATTCGGGCCCAAGGTCCCGAAGCGGACAGGGCCTTCGCCCGTGCCGGTTTACCTCCCGCCCAGTCCTCGCGGGCCCTGTCGCCCTCCGCCCGCCCGGCGGGGCGCCCCGGGTGACCCTTCTCACCCGGAGCCCCTGCGGGCGTGCCCCGCGTCACATTCCGGCGCTCCGGTCCAGACCACGGGGGAGCGGACGGGCCTCGCGCAGCCGGGCCAGACCGGAGTCCAGGGCCGCCTCCAGGTGGGTGGTGGAGCCGGTGGTCAGCAGGATCAGCACCCCGCCCTGCACCCCGGCCAGCAGCGCCGCCGCCTCCCGGTCCGCATCCAGGGCCCGGGAGACCTCCCCGCTGCTCTGGAGGTGGCGGATGCCCGCCGCCAGCTGCCCCTGCCACTGCTCCAGCAGCCGCGCGGCCACCGCCCGCGCCGCGTCCGTGGTCGAGCCCAGCTGGGACAGCGCCGTGTGCAGCGGACAGTTCACGCCCTGGGCCCGGTAGCGGGCCACCACCTTGTCGCGCCAGCGCTGCCAGGCCGCCCAGGTGGTCAGCGCGCCCAGCTCCGGCTGCTGGTCGTCCAGCACCCGCGCCGCCTCGTGCCCGGCCACCGCCAGCAGCAGCTCGTCCTTGCCGCCGGGGAAGTAGTGGAACAGCTGGCTCTTGCTGGTCGCGGTGCGGGCCATCACGTCCTCCAGCCGCAGCGCGAACACGCCCTCCTCACGGATCTGACCGGCCGCGCCCTCGACGATGCGCGCCCTGGTCGCGGCGCCCTTGCGGGTCAGCGTCATGTGTCTCCCCTCCCACGGTCCCGTCCCTCGCCCCGGTCAGGGCAGCAGCACCAGCTTGCCGGTGGTGCGCCGCGACTCCAGGTCCGCGTGCGCCCGGGCCGCCTCGGCCAGCGGGTAGCGGCCGGTGACCCGCTGGGTCAGCCGCCCGTCCAGGACCAGGTCGAACACCTCGGCGCTGCGCCGCGCCAGGGCCTCGCGGGTGGGGACGTGGTGGTGCACCACCGGGTAGGTCAGCAGGATGCTGTTCGGCAGGTCGGTGGGGCGCAGGGTGGGCACGCCCATGAAGGGGCCGTAGTAGGCGTGCACGCCGTGCGGGCGCAGGGCCAGCTGGGAGGAGGCGAAGGTGTCGGCGCCGCCGCCGTCGTAGACGACGTCGGCCCCGCGGCCGCCGGTCAGCTCCCGCACCCGCTCCTCGAAGCCGGCGCCGGAGTGGACCAGCACGTGGTCGGCGCCGGCCTCCTTCGCGGCGGCGGCCTTCTCCTCGCGCGAGACCAGGCCGATGACGTCGCCGCCGCGGGCCTTGACCAGCTGGGTGAGCAGCAGGCCCACCCCGCCGGCCGCGGCGTGCACCACGGCGGTGTCGCCGGGGCCGACCGGGTAGGTCTCGGTGCTCAGGTGGTTGGCGGTCAGGCCCTGCATCAGCAGCCCGGCGGCCGTCTCGTCGTCGATCCCGTCGGGGACCCTGACCAGCGAGGCGGCCGGGATCGCCAGCAACTCGGCGTAGCTGCCCGGGTGGTAGAACCAGGCGACCCGGTCCCCGACGGCCAGGTTCGCCACCCCCGCGCCGAGGGCGGTGACGTACCCCATGCCCTCGGCGCCCAGCACCGCCGGGGCCGCCCAGCCGCCGGTGCCCTGCGAACGGGCGCCGACGTCCATGTAGTTGACCCCGGCCGCGCCCAGACGCACCAGCACCTCACCGGGGCCGGGGACGGGGTCGGGCAGCTCGGTCCAACGCATGACCTCGGGGCCGCCGTGCTCCTCGATCCGGATCGCGTGCATGGGGTGACCGCCTTCCTGTGCGGGTTCGTTCGGGAGGGAACGTCCGTCACGTTAGGCAGCCGAAAATGGACCCACAAGTCCAGAATCGACGGGCAGGGGCGGTGGGGGAGCGCCTCGGGTCGACGGCGCGGAACGGCCGGTGAACCCGTCGATCCCTGGCATCCGTCCCCTGTACTGAGTGGGCTGTCCGGTGAGCGGACGTCCTCGGTCAGGACCGCCTCCGCGGTGCCTGGTACGACGGGCCCGGGACCGCGGAGTACGCGCACCGGGACGCGGAGGAGGGACGGCGATGACCCGGCAAGAGCACGCGGACCAGGCCCCGCACCGGCCGGACGCCCCCGGTCCGGCCCCGGGAACCCCGGCTCCGGGAACCCCGGCCGGGTCGAGCCCTTCGCGGGTGGTACGGCCATGGACCCCTGTGCTGCTGCGGATCCTCGGGTTGGCGGCGGTCTACCTGATCGCCGTCTGCACCCCGTTCGGGCAGCGGGCGGAGAACGGCCTGATGAACCACAACGGCGGCGAACCGGCATGGATCTACGACTGGTCGGGGTCGACGTACGACTCGGGGGCCATGCCGCCGCTGGACTTCACCGCCCTGCCCACCCTGGTCGTGGGCACGGCGCTCATCGTGGCCGTCACCCTGGTGCGGCGGTGCTGGTGGGCGGGCTGCGCGGCGGTCGGGGTGGTCCTGGCCACCTTCGGGGGCACCGAGGTGCTCAGCAAGGCGGTCCTGCCCCGCCCCGACCTGGTGGGCGCGCCCGCCATGCTCACGGAGGTGAGCTTCCCCAGCGGACACGCGGCCGTCCCCGTCGGACTGGTCCTCGGCGCCGCCCTCGTCGCCTCCCCCCGCCTGCGCCCCTACGTCGTCGCCGCCGGCATGCTGTGGCTCGCCGTCACCGCCGGCGCGGTCCAGGCCCTCTACCACCACCGGCCCAGCGACGTGCTGGGGGCCACACTGCTGGGCTGCGCCTGCCACAGCCTCGCGACCCGGCTGCTGCCGCGGTCGGCCGCCGCCCCGGAGGGCACGCCAGGCCCCCGGGCGCTGCCGGCCGTCGCCTTCGCCCTGTCCGCAGTCGGCGCGCTCGCCGCCGGCGCCCGGGAGGACTCCGTCGCGGGACCGCTGGTCTTCGCGGCGGCGGCCTTCCTGTGCGCGCTCCTGGTCTGGTACACCGCGGCGGTTCGGCCGCGGCCGGGTCAGCGGCCGGCGGGGGTGTCCTGACTGGGCTCCGTTGTCGCTGCTTTGCTGACGTGTCTCACTTCCGGCTGCCCTTACGGGTGGCGATCCAGGTGGTGACCGCGCCGATGCCGATCGCCCGGTGCAGCGGCTGGTCCAGCTCCATCAGTGCACTTCCGGGGCCGGACAGTTCGGCCCTGGCCGTGCCATCGGCGGCGACGCGGACGGCGGTGCAGTGGTCGACGTACCCCTTCTTGCCAGCCTACTTGGCGAGTACTGGTTGAGCAGGGAACTGGGGAGCGTGACGTTCAGCAGGTGCTGGGCATCCACGATCGCCTGCTCTGTCAGGGCCGGCTGGGTTACATGCGCGCTAGCGGAGTAGGTGCGGATCAGGGTCCGGCGCCCGCGCTGGTACTTCTTCGGCAGCCCGGCGGCCGTCTTGTCGTCCACCTCGTCCGGCGCCCTGACGAGGGAAGCGGCCGGGATCGCCACCACCTCGGCGTAGCTTCCCGGGTGGTAGAACCAGGCCACCCGGTCCCCGACGGCCAGCGTCCCCACTTCTGGGCCGAAAGCGGACACGTACCCATGCCCTCGGCCCCCAGCACGGCGGGCGCCGCCCAGTCACCGGTGCCCTGCGAACGGGTTCCGACGTCCATGTAGTTGGCGCCCGCTGCGCCCGGCCGCACCAGCACCTCGCCGGGGCCGGGCGGGGGGTCGGGCTGTTCGGTCCGGCGCATGACCTCGGGGCTGCCGTGCTCCTTGATCCGGATCGCGTGCACGGGGGATACCGCCTCTCGGTGTGGTTCGTTCGGAGGGAACGTCCTGCACGTTAGGCAGGGGAAAATGGACCCTCAGGTCCAGAAAATGAACAGGGACCGGACCGGGGAGACGGCAGTGGCCTCCACCCCGCACGCGGAGGGGGAGGCCACGGGGCACACGTGCAACTCAGCGGCGACGTCCGCGAGGCGGCTCCGGCTGTGCGGGCGGTTCCCACCCTTCGCGGGCCTGCTCGCGCAGTACTTGCAGGCTGGCCGCCGTACCGCGCGAGCCCCGAACGGCTTGCCCGGCCCGTCCGCCGTCGGTGACCCCGGACAACTCGTCGAGGGCTTGAGTCGGAAGCAGCGCGCGGGATTTCGCGTTTCGCAGCTTCGCGACCCAGTATCCGGCGGCCTGCAGTGCCGTGCGGCCGGCGGCTTGGTGATCCACCCATCCGGCAGCGTCGTCGGCGTCGCTTCCCCAGATGTAGCCGAGCACGCGACCACTGTCATCGGCGACGGTGAAGTACTCGACCGGCTTGTCCGTCGAGTATTCATAGTGAGCTGGCCCGCCCTCCAGAACTCGCAGCTGCATGTCCTCAGCGAGTCGCGGGTTTCTCATGGCGTCACCCATTTCAAATACCTATCCTCTCAAGGCAGAATTTCGCCGTAAATTTGGTACGGTCCTTGGTCCGGTACGACGACACGGTCGCAGCGCCACTTGATACCGCGCCCGAGTAGAATCTCCTGCTCGCCACTGCCGTATTGTGATACTTTTTCCACCCACAATCCGGGTGTTCCCGCAGGAACCTTCAAGTGTAGCATGGCCTGGTTGTTGGTGAAGGGGCTGCCACCTAGCGAGGCCGATGTGAAAGAATCCTCCCTGAACACCTCTCCAACCATTTCATCTGGCCGCATGGGAATGTGATAAAGGTCGGTTCCGCGACTCACCATAATAGGCTCTGGGATGGGGCGTCCAGCCAGTGCTCCATCAATTCCTGCAATTCTATCCAGTAGGTCCTGGGTTGCTTCTCCGCCGGATCTCAGATAGGGATTCGTGGCTTTGTAGCTGGTATATGGGTCGTCCCCCGTGTAGTCCCATACCGCATTCCTCTGGGACTCGGGGAGGTTTGTTGCGTATTGGTTCCAGTAGTCGGCGCCGTACTCCTGGGCCTCGAAGTTGTTTTTGAACGTTCTCGCCCCCTGGGAGGTTTCCGCCCAGGCGACCTTCATCTGGTCCTCCGGCATCAGCCGGTTGAAATCGTCTGCGGGCATGTGCACGCCGCCGGGGGCGGCTGTGTCCTGGCCACTCTTGACGGTGGAGGCATCGCCGGCGGATTCTGCCGCCGCAGGAGTACCGTCGGCACTCTGGCTGTCGTGAGCGGCTGTTTGATCTGCAGCGCCGCTGGCGTGGGCCTCCGTGTCGCTGTGTTTCGGAGTTTCCGCCCAGGGCGCGTCGCTCCCGTGAGCGGTACCCGATTCCAGGGGCGGGCTGCCGGGCGGGTGCGTCCCTGCGGGTTTGACCGGGCCGGTTACGAATTCTGGGTGCTGGGGAGATGCCGGCAGAGGATCCGGTGAAGGCTGAACCGGGTGGGGGACTTTCTGAGACGGAATATTCGCGGCGCCACCGGTCGGGGCTCCGGCCGCATCCTGTGCCGTGTTCTTGGCCGTCGAAACATCAGGAAGGGCGGCCGATTCGGTCGACGGGGTGACTGGCTTGTGCGCCGTCTCCTTGGCGGCATTCTCAGTTGCCTCTTTGGCGGTGTTCTCGGCCGCTTCCTTGGCGGTGTTCTTGGCCGCATTCTCTGCCACGGCGACGGCTTCACGTTCGGCGGCGGTGGCGGCGACGCTGCCGCCGCCGGTTTCGGGGGCGAGCAGCAGGTTGCCGAAGAGTTTGCCGCCGGCTTCGGCGGGGTCGGATCCCCAGCCGCTGCCGACGAGGCCCTTGACGGCCTCGACGGGGTTGTTGGCGGAGCCGGACAGACCGGCCAGGAGGCCGGACAGGCCTGTGGCGTACTCGGCGGGGTGGGTGGCGTTGTACGGGTCGATCGGGTTCACGCTGCGCAGGAGCTTGTTCAGGTCGACGGCGCTCTTGACGATGCCGCCGCCGAAGTGGATGACGAGCTGCGGGACGGACGTCGCGGTGTCCATCACTTCGGCCTTGAGGATCTCCGTGCGGCTCGGCATCGCCGGGGCGGACTCCACGAGCGCCTTGATCGCCGCCAGCGCGGTGCGGGCGGCGGAGTCGCGCTGGGTGCGGGCTGCGTCCAGCTTGGCCTCGGCCTCCTTGAACTGGGCGACCGCGTCCGCAGGGGGCGTGAATGTGCCGGGGTCGGCCGGCGGGTCACCCTGGCGCTGTTCGGCGGGTGTCGCGTTGTACGCCTTGAGGCGCAGGTCGTACGTCATCGCGTCGTTCATGAAGGATTTCGCGGCGGCGTCCGTCTTCTTCTGCGCCTCCTTCCAGATCCTGACGGCGTCCTTGGCCTGGTCCTGGGCCCAGCCGACGGTGTGGGCGTAGGCGGTCAGGGCGGTGCCGGCCTTCGCGAAGGAGTCCGCTGCCGCGAGCCACTGCTTGGGCTGGGGGTCGAAGTCCCGGCGGAAGTTGTCGGCGGCCTCTCCGGTCCAGTGGTCGGTGTCCAGACGGGTCAGGCCCTGGCCGGCCTTGTCGAACGCGTCGTGGAACTTCTGCAGGTGTCCGGCGACTTCGTTCAGCTTCTTGGCGTCGCCGTGCAGCAGTTCTGCCGGGTCGTCGCTCTGGTCGAGGTTGCGTTCCTTGACCTTGAGGCCGGCGTCGTCGGCGATGTCGTCGCCCCAGCCGCTGACGGTCTGCCCGGCGCCGTGCAGGCCGGCCGCGTCGAGTGCCTCCCCTGCCAGGTGCCCGCCCTTCTGCAGGCCCTTGGCAACCACCTTCGTCCCGCTGTCGACGGCACCGTCGACGAAGTCCAGCGCATCTCCGAGAAATCCCACGACGTCACTTCTCCGCAGCAGGCGGGACGGGGCCGACCGTCGCGTTCAGCGTCATGTTGACCATGCCGGGCTTCTGGACGGCGTCCTGGGCCACCTTCTTCCACTGCTGCTTGATGTCGACTTCGGCTTTGTCGAACGACTCGCCGGAGTAGTCCGGGTGCATGATGTCGTTGATCGGGTTGTCGGCCCAGGTCTGAGACCACGACCGGTGCTCGACCTGCTCTTCGGTCAAGTGAGGGTTGCCGAACACACCGGCCACGACGTCCTTCGACAGCCCGCTCGCGTACTGCTCCTGCTCGTAGTAGGTGCCGGCCGCCAGGCCCACCCGGTTCGCCATGTCGGACCCCTTCACCACCAGCGACCTGACCGCCCAGCTCCAGCGCTCGCAGAACTCCCCGAACGTCACGGACAGTTCGGAGTCGCCGGCATCCATCCCGCCCAGCTCCAGCTCGGTGAAACCGCTACCGCCCTCCGCCATCCCGGCGATGCCGATCGACTTCAACTCGGCGATCACCCCGGTCAGGCCGTCCGCCACCAGCTTCAACGCCTCGGGATCCGCCTGGTAACCCTCACCCAACGCCCACACCCCCCGTCATCCCCGGCCCGTCCAGAGCCACCTCATCCGGCACGATCCCCCGCACCGGTGGAAAGAGCATCGGCTCCTTCCCCGCCACATCCAGCGCGATCCCCCCGGGAACACCGAGACCCGGCACCGCCACATCCAACAACCGGCTACCGAGCACCGTCAGGTACGGGAACCCGTCCAGCGGCAGCCCCTTCGAGTGCACGAAGGCCGCCAGCTCCTCCTCGGACGAGAACGCGAAGACCCACCGCAGACCCCCCTCGTCCGCCGTCCACACCGCCTCATCGCCCCACAACGGCACCAGTACGGCGCTGAGCCGAAACTGCGCCACCATCACCAACGGATCCCCGGCCCCCGCCCGCAACATCCGAACCTGGTGCACCAAGCCCGTATTACGCACCGTCACCCCCTGCTCACGGAACCCCCGACACCTTAGCGCACGCACTTTCGAACAGAGTGCTACCGACCCGCGAGGGCCTCGGCCGCGCGTGAAGGACACCCCGTCGTCGGCATGAGCCCCTCTACGGCAACGGCAAGTTCTCATCGCAGGCCCCGGGCCCTCATCGGCCGACCGCGATCGGGACGCCCTGGATGAGGAGCGGGAGGCCGGCGCCGTGGTCCCAGGCGTCCCAGGCGTCCTCGACGCGGCGGCACTGGTCGTCCGCCATGACCTCGCACAGCCCGGACTGGGAGACCCAGTGGAGGCCGCGGATGTCCGGCGGCGGCTGGTGGCGGTGGACGGCCTCGGCTTGGCGGTGGGAGAGCAGGCCGCCGGCGTAGACGAAGTTGACGCCCTCGGGGAATCGCGAGGCGGGGACGTAGTCGATGGTGAGGATCGTGCGGAGGGGGAGGACGAGCCCGGTCTCCGTTTCGAGGTGCCGCCGGGCGGCGAGGTGGGGGAGCTCGTCCTGCTCGGCGCTGCCACCGGGCAGGGTCATGCCGTCCCGGTAGGCGGGGTCGACCAGGAGGACGAGGAGCTCGCCCGACCCGTCGGGGTCCTCGCGCAGGACGAACACCTGCTGGCCCGAACGGCGGGCGGGCGGACGGCTCATGAGGCGGATGCTGCTCAACTCTGCTCCAGGGGTCGGTGGTTCAGTGTTCGATGGTTCAGTGTTCGATGGTCACTGCGGTCGGCGGCGCGGATTCCCGCAGGTCCCAGGTGCGGTCTCCCGGGGTGCGAGGGATCGGAGGAGGGACTGGTCGACCCGCCACTCGGGTCCGGTCGCCCCGAGGGGTCGGAGAACGGCTTTGCCGAGCAGCACCTCCACGAAGACCCCCTCGCGCGGCTTTCCAGCCTCCAGGATGCTGAAGTCCTGCACCACTTCGTGCAGTTGGAAGGGGGGTGGGAAGTTCTGACCGTTGGGCATGGGGGGGCTCCATGGGAGACGTGCGCAGTGCTGCCCTGGCGAATGACTTCGGTCGGTGACCGAATGACTACCAGGGTGGCTCAGCCTCCTCTAGGATCGGAAGAGTTTCAAATCTCTAGTCCAGCGGATTTTAAAGAAGGCGATCTTGGTTCGTCGCACACTTGACCCAACGTCATCTCCCTTGGAAGCTCTGGCGGTTCAAATCAGCAGGTCACGTCAGGCCAAAGGGATGACGCAGATCGAACTCGGCAAGCGAGTCGGGTACTCCAACGTCTATATCTCGAATGTGGAGCGAGCCAAACAAGCTCCGTCTTTAAAGTTCGTAGAGCGGGTGGACGCTGCCCTCGATGCCGGTGGCGCTCTGACGGGGCTGTGGTGGAGCTGGAAGAACGGTGCCCTGTTGCCTGGGTTCTCCGAGTACCTCCGCCGAGAACGCGAAGCGATCACAGCCAGGCTGTTCGACACGGATATGGTGTCGGGCATACTTCAGCACCCGGACTACAGCGCAGCTTACGAAGCCGGCATTGTCCGACGCGGCGAAGCGACCCGGGAGCAAGCCGACGGGAGGCTCGGCTTGCTGGCCCAACGTCAACTCATGCTGGCCCGGGGCACGACGGTCCATGCTGTTCTGGATGAGGGAGCCCTGCGTCGCCCGATCGGCGGCCGGGAGATCATGGTCAGGCAGCTCTCCCACCTGGAGAGTCTGAGCGAGCTCCCGAACGTGATCATCCAGGTTGCCCCGTACCGCCTCGCCGAGGATCGACCGCTGTCCCACCCCGTCACGCTTCTGACCCTGCCGAATCGGGCCCTGGTCGGATATACGGAGACACTGCAACGTGGATACCTGGAACAGGATGCCGAGACGGTGGCCCGATGGGTCGATAGATACGATCGACTCCAGGTCAACGCGCTCAGCCAGCCGGACAGTTTGGCCATGATCCGGGAGGCACGGAAGGAACTGGACCATGCATGACCCAACGGGCGTCAAGTGGCGCAAGAGTACCTACAGCAACGGTGGGGGCGGCTGCATCGAGGTGGACGATGCGCGCCCGGGCAGAGTCCGTGACTCCAAGGACCCTCAGGGCCCGGCCCTCGTCTTCCCGCCCGAGGCGTGGAAGTCATTCGTCGCCGCTGTCCGCAGCGGTGAGTTCGGTGAAGTCTGATAGGAGCATCATGGCTGACCGCGTAGATCTGTCCGAGGCCCAGTGGTTCAAGTCCTCCTACAGCAACAATGGCGGATCCTGCGTCGAGGTGGCTCCGAACTTCCCCGGCCTGGCTCCCGTCCGCGATTCCAAGGACCCCAACGGGCCGGCCCTCGTCTTCCCGTCCGAGGCCTGGGCATCGTTCGTCGCTGCCGTGCGCGGCGGCGAGTTCGGCGACATCTGAAAAGGGCCGTCATGATCCCCTCCGCAGACTTGTCCAACGCCGCGTGGCGCAAGAGCACCTACAGCAACGGGCAGGGCGGCTGCATCGAGGTAGATGACGCGCACCCCGGCAGGGTCCGTGACTCGAAGGACCCCAACGGACCGGCCCTGGTCTTCCCGGCCGAGGCCTGGGCGTCGTTCGTCGCCGCCGTCCGCAGCGGCCAGTTCGGCGACATCTGAAACAGTGGGCCCGGGCCGCAGCCGCTGCGGTCCGGGCCTTCGCACCGCACGGGTGAGGGGGTTCGTGAATCTGGGGGAGTGAAACCTGTGCGCGTGCAGACCGAGCAGCTGGAGCAGCCTGCTGCCGAGACCACCGACAAGCGATCCGTACGGCACGCCCTGCTGATATCGCTGGCCAGCGGCATCGGCTACATGCCGTTCGCCCTGACCATCCCGATCCTGCCCGGCCTCGTCACAAATCGACTCCACGGCGGCCCCGCCGAAGTCGGCGCGGTCGTCGGCGGGTACGCGCTGACCGCGCTGCTGGCCCGCCCGGTGTCGGGCGCGCTGATGAACCGCCTCGGCGCCCGGGCCCTGACCATCGGCGGCGCGATCCTCACCGTGCTCGCCACCGTCTGCTACCCGCTCGCCGGGTCGACCGCCGAACTCATCGGCCTGCGCATGCTGGTGGGCATCGGCATGGGCGTCATGCTGGCCGCGACCGGGGTCTGGCCCGTCCAACTCGTCGCCAAGGACCGGCAGAGCTGGGCGCTGGGGCTGAGCGGCACCGTCATCTACGTGGCCATCGGCCTGGGCGCTCCGCTGGGTTCACTGATCGAGCACCTGGTGGGCACGACGGCCACGTTCGTGATCGCCGGGCTGCTCGCCCTGCCCGTCATCCCCATCGCCCTGTCCGTGCCCGAGGTGCGTCTGCCCCCGAAGGAGAAGCAGGCGGCCGGAATCGACCGGGGCCGGGCGCTGCTGGGCACCGTGCTGCCCAGCATCGCACTGGTCTTCACCGCGTTCGGCTTCGCGGCCGTCTCCGGCTTCGCGGTCGCGAAGTTCGACGCCCTCGGTGTCGCCGGGGGAGCGGCCGTGGTCACCGCGTACTCCCTGACCGTGGTGCTGCTGCGGGTGGCGAGCACCTGGATCCGCTGGGAGGCCACGCGACCGGTGGCGCTCGCCGCCCTGTTCGTCGTCGAGGCCCTGGGGGTCGCGCTCATCGGGCTGTCGAACGGCCTCGGTCTGGGCGTGGTCGGCGGTGTGCTCACCGGGGTCGGCATGTGGCAGATCTACCCGGTGCTGGGCCTGTTCGTGGTGCGCTCGGTCGACGAGCGCCGGCGTGCCACGGCGCTGTCGACCTTCGGGGCCTGCTTCACCGTGGGCCTGGCCGCCGGCAGCGGCTCCCTCGGGCTGGTCGCCGAGGCCACCGGGTACCGGACGATGTTCCTCGTCTGCGCGTCCTGCGTCGGTCTGGGGCTGCTGGTGGCCGTGGCGGCGGCCCGCGTCGCCAGGGTCCGCTGACGACTCCCGGCCGCCGGGGCGTACCCGGCGGCCGGGGTCAGGGCCTGCGGGCGTCCCCTACGAGCCGGCGGTGGCCGTCTCCAGGGTGGTGGCCATCACCGGGCTGGTGAACGTGTTCGTCGCGTCGCCCGAGGAGGGGTGGTAGGAGCCCCACTTGAGGTAGTTGCGGTCGCCGTCCCAGGTGGTGCCCTTGAAGGTGCCCGAACCCGTGCCGAACGTCTGCTTCTTGCCGTCGAACCAGAAGTCGATGGTGCCGTCCGTGCGCCCCAGGTGGATCTTCAGCGCGTAGGCGTGCCACTCGCCGTTCTTCACCGGCGCCGTCCACAGCGGGTGCGCCACGTGGTCGGTGTCCCACTCCTGGAGGCGCACCCGGTTGTTGGTGATGTCGATCTCGATCGGGTGGTTGGCCGTGCCTTCGCTGGGCGAGCACTTGAGCTGGAAGACGTACCGGCTGTTGTCGTCCTTGATGTCCACCTTGGACGACCAGCCCAGGTAGAAGGTGTCGCCCTGCTTCAGGTCGGGGCCGACCGTCTCGCACCGCTCCTGGTTCGCGGCCTGGAACGCCTTCCACACGCTGCCCTTGGCCGGGTCCTTGACGACGCCGAAGCTGCTGGGGGCGGCGCACTGGATGCCGCCGGGGAAGGACGTCGGGCCGGTCTTGGTGTTCGGGGTCCACAGGACCTTCCCTGCCGCGGGAGCGGCGGTGGAGGTGCTGGCGGTGGCCGAGCCGCAGGAGATCGCGAACGTGGCGAGGGCCAGGGCCCCGACGGCGAGCTTGCGGTGGTGGGGCAGAAGGGACATGCCTCTCCCGGGGGGAATCGCGGGGGATCGGGTGGTCGGAATCGCTACTTGTGATTCGACCACCCGACGGCCCTGCTGACCAGGCGGAACGGCCGGCGGAAGTATCTTCCGGACATGTTCGGGTCAGTTCCGCCTGCCCTGAACCACGGCTACGGCGCGTGCCGTTCCCCCTCGCCCCCGGACGGCTCGTCGTACGAGGACGTGCCCTCGTCCAGCAGCGGCTCCTGGGTCCTGAGGTGCGCGGGGGACAGTGCCCGCAGCGTGTGGTAGCCGGTGATGACGACCAGGGTGCCCAGGGCGATGCCGCTGAGGCTGAAGGTGTCGGTGAACTCCAGCGTCACGTTGCCGATGCCGATGATGATGCCCGCGGCGGCCGGCACCAGGTTCAGCGGGTTGCGCAGGTCCACCCCGGACTTGATCCAGATCTGCGCGCCGAGCAGGCCGATCATGCCGTACAGGATGACGGTGATGCCGCCGAGCACCCCGCCGGGGATCGCGGCCACCACGGCGCCGAACTTCGGGCAGACGCCGAACAGCAGGGCGAAGCCGGCCGCGGCCCAGTAGGCGGCGGTGGAGTAGACCCGGGTGGCGGCCATGACGCCGATGTTCTCGGAGTACGTGGTGTTGGGCGGGCCGCCGAGCGCGGTGGAGAGCATCGAGCCGACGCCGTCCGCGGAGATCGCGGTGCCCAGCTTGTCGTCCAAGTTCGCCCCGGTCATCTCGCCGACGGCCTTGACGTGCCCGGCGTTCTCCGCGACCAGGGCGATCACCACGGGCAGTGCGACCAGGATCGCGGACCACTGGAAGGAGGGGCCGTGGAAGGTGGGCAGGCCGATCCAGTCGGCCTTGCCGACGCCGGAGAGGTCCAGGCGCCAGTGGTCGGTCAGGTGCCCGCCGGCGTCCACGGAGTGGATCTTGCCGAAGACCCGGTCGAAGACCCAGGAGATCCCGTAGCCGAAGACCAGTCCGAGGAAGATCGCCACCCGTGACCAGAAGCCGCGCAGGCACACCACCGCGAGGCCGGTGAACAGCATCACCAGCAGCGCCGTCCACTGGTCCTGCGGCCAGTAGGTCGAGGCGGTCACCGGGGCGAGGTTGAAGCCGATCAGCATGACGACGGCGCCGGTGACGATCGGCGGCATCGCCGCGTGGATGATCCGGGCCCCGAAGTACTGCACCGCCAGGCCCACCAGGAACAGCGCCGCGCCCACCACGAGCACCGCGCCGGTCACCGTCGCGCTGGTGCCGCCCTGGGCCCGGATCACCGCGGCGACCCCGACGAAGGACAGCGAGCAGCCGAGGTAGCTGGGGATCCGGCCGCGGGTGGCCAGCAGGAAGATCACGGTCGAGACGCCGGACATCATGATCGCCAGGTTGGGGTCCAGCCCCATCAGCACCGGGGCGACGAAGCTGGCGCCGAACATGGCCACCACGTGCTGGGCGCCGAGCCCTGCCGTACGGGGCCAGGAGAGCCGTTCGTCGGGGCGGACGACCGCTCCCGGTGCGGGCGTCCGCCCGTCACCGTGCAGCTTCCAGCGCACGCCGAGATCCATGTGGGGGTTCCTTCTCTGAAACTTTCGGGGGACCGTCCGCACCATTCTCGTGGTCATCCGGCCTTCCATGCGCCACCGGCCCCGCTCCTGACCTGCGCAGTCGCGCGGGGGAGCGGGCCGGGGGAGGGGTGACGGGCGGTCAGCGGCAGTCCTCGGCGGCGGTCTTGAGTTCGTGCATCCAGGTGTCCAGGCCAGCTGCTCGCCCCGCCCACCTGACGGAGGTTCACAGCAGCTCCGCCCGGGCCGCCTGGATGCCCGCCTGGAACCGGGTGCGGGCGCCGAAGCGATCCATCAGCTCCCGCACCCAGCGCTGCACCGTACGGGTCGACACCCCCAGCTGCCGGGCGATCGACTCGTCGGTGAGCCCGGCGGCCAGCAGCGTCAGCAGCTGCCGGTGCCGGTCCTCCGGCGGCTCCTCGGACGGCTCCGGCAGGCGCATCGCGTGCGCCCAGTACAGCTCGAACAGCCCCGCCAGCGCCTCCAGCAGGGTCGAGGGGCGGATCAGCAGCACGCTCTCCAGCTCGGTGCCCGCACTCACCGGCAGCAGTGCCCACCGGTCGTCCAACAGGGCCAGCTTCAGCGGCACTTCGGTGTGCACCCGGGCCTGCTCCCCGGCCGCCGTGAAGGCCCGGATCTCCGCCAGCCGCTCCGGATCGCGCAGCACCCGGCTGTGGTACACCACCCGGGTCGCCACGCCCCGCCCCAGCAGCGCCAGTTCGGTCTGCGGATCGGAGCGCCGTACGTACGGCGGCCGGTCCAGCACCCGCACCCGCTCGCGCACCCCCAGTTGCAGGGTGCGCCACAGGTCGGCGATCGAGCGGCGCCCGCTGATCACCTCCACCGGCCCGGTCGCCTCCGCGTCCGGGCGGCCCTGCCGGTAGGCGCGCATCAACTCGCCGATCCGGCCCCGGGCGCGCCGCAGCTCCACCTCGCGCCGCAGCAGCAACTCCTCCAGCGCCACGTCCGGCGGCACCGCCGCCCAGGCCCCCGCCGCGCACGCCTCCACCAGCCCCAGTTCGGCCAGCACCGCCAGCGTGGCCACCACGATGGACGCCCGCAGGTTCAACTGCGCCGCCAGCCACTGCGGTTCGGCGGCCGGCAGGCCCAGCAACCGCAGGTAGAGCTGCTCCTCCAGCGCGCCGAGCCCGAGTCCGGCGAGCATGCCCGTCCCCGGCACGACACCCTCCTCGCGTCCTGCACCGCCAGCGGATCAGAGCGACTGTGCGCCACCCGGTGGCCGAAATCAAGAGGTTGACCGCTTGACATGTTTACGCCATGTCGGGTTCCGGTCCCCACGGCTCCCTTCCCGGCCCCGCCGCGGCGCCACCAAGCTGGGCGGCACCCCCACAACGTCCAGTCAAGGAGCCCTCCATGGCCCTTTCCCGCGTCGGCCGCCTCGCGCTCGCCGCCCTGCTGGCCCTGCCGGCCGCCGGCCTCGCCGCCCCCGCGGCCAGCGCCGCCCCCACCCACGCCGGCCACACCCACGGCGCCCACCGCTACGGCCACGGAGCCCGCTACGACGGCGGTGTCTGGGGCGGATACGTCGCCCAGGGCAACGGCTTCCAGAGCGTCTCCGGCTCCTGGACCATGCCCACCGTCCAGTGCAACTCCTCCAACGACCTGTTCGCCCCCTGGGTCGGCATCGACGGCTACGGCTCGCAGACCGTCGAACAGACCGGCGTCCAGGTCGACTGCTCCAGCGGCTCCCCGGTCTACTCCGCCTGGTACGAGATGTACCCGGCCCCGCCGCAGTACTTCAACGACCCGGTGGACGCCGGCGACAGCTTCACCGCCTCCGTCGTCAACAGCGGCGGCTCCAGCTACACCCTGCAGATCACCGACACCACCAAGGGCTGGAGCGAGAACACCACCCAGCAGCTCGACGGACAGAACGTCAGCGCCGAGGCCGTCATAGAGTCCCCGAGCCAGAGCTACCCGTCCTTCGACCGCCTGGACTTCTCCGGCGTCACCGTCAACGGCCAGGTCTTCGACAGCTACTCCCCGCAGGCCATCAACAGCGGCCAGTACACCGAGACTTCGCTCAGCAACGGCGCCTTCGCCATCGTCCCCGCCTGATCCGGCTCCGCCCGCCCCGCCCGCTGCGGCCCGCCCCACCCGCCCCGGCCCGTACCCGCTACGGACCGGGGCGGACGCGCACGCCGGGGGGCGCACCGCCGCCCGCCGCCCGCCGCACCCGACCCGTCCGGCGGTCGGGTGAGGCGGGTGCCCGGGTCAGGCGCCCGGGTCGGAGGGGCGCCAGGGTCAGCGCAGGCCGGCGAAGAGGTCCTGCTCCGGCAGGGCCGCGCCGGTGGTGTCGCGGACCCGGACGAAGGTCTCGGTGCCCATCAGCTCGGTGAAGCGCTCCTTGCCCATCCGCAGGAAGAAGATGTTCTCGCCCTGGCTGGCGTGGGCGGCCAGCGCGTCGTACTTCTGGCCGCCCCAGGCGCGGGTGTCCACCCAGGTGGTGACCTCCTCGTCCGGCAGCCCGATCGGGGGCAGCTCGGGGGCCGGGGCACTCTCGCCGTCGGGCTGCGCGGGCGCGTCCCAGTCGGTGCCGAACTCCCGCATGGCCTCGCCGAAGCGCTTCATCGCCGAGTGCGGCGCGGTGGTCCAGTACACCTTGGCGGCCAGGTCGGGGGCCAGCTCCAGGGCGGCCATGGTGATGCGGTTGGCCTGGATGTGGTCGGGGTGGCCGTAGAAGCCGTTCTCGTCGTAGGTGACGACGACGTCCGGCCGGTAGTGGTGCAGCAGTTCGGCCAGGCGGGCGGCGCCGTCGGCGACGGGGGTGCTCCAGAACGAGCCGGGGGCGTCGTTGGCGGCCCAGCCCATCATCCCGGAGTCGCCGTAGTCGAGCGTTTCGAGGTGGTCGATGCCCAGGACCCGGCAGCTGGCCTCCAGCTCCTTGCGGCGCAGGGCGGCCACCGCGGCCGGGTCGTGCCCGTCCTCGCCGGGCTTGGTGCCGCCGGGGCCGTCGCCGCAGGCGCCGTCGGTGCAGGTGACCAGGACGGTGCGGATGCCCTCGGCGGCGTAGCGGGCGAGGACGCCGCCGGTGCCGGTGGCCTCGTCGTCGGGGTGGGCGTGCACTGCCATCAACGTCAGGGGCCGGTCGGCCATGGTTCAGTCCTCGGTTCGCTCGGGTGTCCGCACCCAGTGTGCCTGGCGGGTGTGACACCCGGCCGTCGGCCCCCGGCGGCCCGCCCCGGGCCCCGTTCACGGCGGACGCCGGCCGCAGCGCCGACCGCACCGCAGCCGAAAGCTGACATGAATCGTTTCCAGACAACCCATTCACAACAGTTGACGCCTCATCGGCTCATCGCCCACGCTGGGCGGCACCAACCACACGATCCACACCACCGGTTGGGCCCCGTCGACTCGGAAGGGACCCTCACATGCGCCTGCGACGAACCCTCGCGGCCCTGCTCACCAGCCTGCTCGCCCTGGTGGGCGTCGCCGTCCTGCCCTCCGCCGCCCACGCCGACTCCCCGGGCCAGTGCTCCACCACCCACAGCGGCCCGGTCGCCTCCGCCTACTGCGGCAACGTGCCCAACGGCACCATCTGGCGGGCCCAGGCCGTCTGCCTCTACATCGTCGGCAACACGCCGTACACGTACTGGGTCAACGGCACCATCGTCACCGGCAACGGCTCCTCCGTCGCCTACTGCAACCCCGGCCACTACGCCACCAAGACCATCGAGCCGGTCGTCATCGGCATGCAGGGGCAGCAGGGCCGCCTGGTCGGCTACGGCGGCAAGTGCATGGACATCGCCAGCGGCAGCACCAACAAGGGCACCCCCGTGCAGGTCTACGACTGCAACGGCACCGGCGCCCAGTGGTGGACCCTGGGCGTCGACAACTCCGTACGCGGCCTGGGCATGTGCCTGAACGTGGTGTGGGGCAGCGCCGACAGCCCCAACGGCACCAAGGTCGAGATCTACGACTGCGTGGGCAGCGCCGGCGAGCAGTGGCTCCCGCAGCCCGACGGCTCGCTCAAGAACGTGCTCACCGGCAAGTGCCTGGACGAACTCGGCTTCGACAGCTCCAACCGCGCCCGGCTGGGCATCTGGGACTGCAACGGCCTGGCCAACCAGAAGTGGGTCCTCACCCCCTGAGGCCCTCCCCGTACGGCGCCGGCCCCGTCCCCCGTACGGGACCGGCACCCGCACCCGCCCGGGTAGCCCGCACCACCCGAACGGGTATCCGCCCGGGCCCACCTGAGTACCCGTACTCAGGTGGGCCCCGGCTCGTCCGCCCCAGCATGGGGCCATGCACCCAGCAGCGACCCCGAGGATCGGCATCACCGCCGCCGGCTCCCACCTGCCCGCCCGCCGGCTCACCTCCCGACAGCTCCAGGACGAGATCGCCGCCGGCACCGGACTCGCCCTGCCCGAACGGATGCTGGAGAAGGCCACCGGCATCCGCACCCGCCACTTCGCCGCCGACGACGAGTACGCCTCCACCCTCGCCACCGCCGCCGCCCGCCGCGCCCTGGCCGCCGGCGGCCTGCACCCCCACGACGTCGACCTGCTGCTGTACGCCTCCGCCACCCGGGACATCTGCGAACCCGCCACCGCCCACATCGTCCAGGCCGAACTCGGCACCCGCGCCCACGCCCTGGACGTCAGCAACGCCTGCAACAGCTTCCTCAACGGGATCGACCTGGCCCGCGCCATGATCCTGGCCGGCCGCGCCCGCCGCGCCCTGGTCGTCACCGGCGAGACCCCCAGCCGCGCCATGCGCCGCGACCCCGCCGACGCCGCCACCCTGCGCGAGGGCTTCGCCGGCTACACCTTCGGCGACGCCGGCGCCGCCGTCGTCGTCGAACCGGTCGAGCGCGGCGGCATCCTCGACATCGCCGCCGTCACCGCCTCCGAACACTGGCAGGCCGGCGGCATCCCCGGCGGCGGCTCACGCCACCCGCGCGGCGACGAGTACAGCTACTTCCGCGGCGGCGGCAAGGAGTTGCGCGGCGTCTTCGAACAGATCGGCCCCGCCGCGCTGGCCGCCCTCGCCGAACGCACCGGCCTCGGCTGGGACGACTACGCCCGGGTGCTGGTCCACCAGGTGACCGTCCCCTACCTGGAGCGCTTCGTCGAACTCACCGGCGTGCCCGCCGACCGCCTGGTCCTCACCGTGCCCGAACTCGGCAACATCGCCAGTGCCACCCTCGGAGTCCAACTCGACCGAATACGAAGGCAGTTGGCGCCGGGGGAGCGGGTGCTGCTGATCGGCCTGGGCGGCGGCGTCAGCCTGATGACCATGGTCTGGGAGGCCTCGTGAACCAGTTGTGGGTGATCATCCCCGCCTACCAGGAGGAAGCCCGCATCGGCGGCGCCCTGCGCGCCCTCGCCGCCCAACGCGACCGCGACTTCACCCTCCTGGTCGCCGACAACGGCTCCACCGACGCCACCCTCGCCACCGTCCGCGCCTTCGCCGACCACGCCCCCTTCCCGGTCCACGTCCTGGTCGAACCCGAGAAGGGCGTCGGCAGCGCCGTCGACACCGCCTTCCGCCACGCCATCGCCCACGGCGCCACCCTGCTCGCCCGCACCGACGCCGACTGCCTGCCCGAACCCGGCTGGACCGCCGCCGCCCGCGCCGCCCTGCTCGCCGGCCACGCACTCGTCTGCGGCCGCGTCACCGCCCGCCGCGACGAACACGGACCCGCCGGACGCGCCGTCTTCCGCGCCCTGGTGGCCCTCGGCGCCCTCTTCGGCCGCATCCGCCCCGCCCACCACCGCCGCCACGGCTACCTGACCCCCTACCGGATGCACGCCGGCAACAACATGGCCGTCACCGCCGAGCTCTACCAGGCCGTCGGCGGCATGCCCCGCCGCCCCTCACCCACCGACCGGGCCTTCCTCAACCAGGTCCGCCGCCACACCACCGCCATCGTCAGCCGCCGCGACATGGTCGTGCAGAACTCCACCCGCCGCATCCGCGCCTACGGCGTCCTCGGCACCGCCCGCTGGTACCTCGAACGCGGGGCCGGCCCCCGCCCCGCCGACGTCCGCTGAACCCGCCGACGTCCGCTGAACCCGCCGACGTCCGCTGAACCCGCCGTGTCTCCGGAAGGGGGACCCCGCCGTGCTCGACCAGCTCACCCACGCCCTGCGCACCCACCACCCCGACCGCCCCGCCGTCCTGCAGCACACCCGCACCGGCACCACCCGCACCCGGATCCGCCGCAGCGACCTCGCCGACCTCGCCGACGGCTACGCCGCCGCCCTGCACGCCCGCCGCCTCACCCCCGGAACCACCCTCGGCCTCGCCCTGCGCCCGGGCCCCCGCGCCCTCGCCGTCCTGCTCGCCGCCCACCGCCTCGGCCTGCGCATCGCCGTCCTCGACCCCACCACCGGCCCCGACGTCCTCGCCGCCCACCTCACCCTCGCCGCCCCCGGCCTCATCCTCGCCGACGCCGCCGCCCAGGCCGCCGCCGGCTGGGCCGCACCCCTGGCCCGCCGCGCCGACCTGCACCTGCCCCGCCTGCACACCCTCGGCCCGGTCGCCACCCTCGGCCGCCGCCTGCCCGGCTGCGCACCCCGCCTGCGCCCCGCCACCACCCCCGTACCGCCCCGCCCCCACGACCCCGACGCCGACGCCGTCATCGTCTTCACCTCCGGCACCACCGCCCGCCCCCGCGCCGTCGTCCACACCCACGCCAGCCTCACCGCCGGCCTGCACACCGTCGCCGACCTCGTCCGGCCCCGGCCCGCCAGCACCGTCCTCGGCGGCACCTTCTTCGTCCTCGCCCCCGCCCTGGCCGCCGGCGCCACCGTCGCCCTGCCCGCCCGCACCCCCACCGCCCTCGCCCGCCAGCTCACCCGCCTGACCCCCGCCCACACCTACCTCACCCCACCCCAGCTACGCACCGCCCTCACCGCCGGCGCCCGCCTCACCGGCACCCTGTGGACCGGCTCCGCCCCCGCCGACGCCGCCCTGCTGCGCCGCGCCAAAGCGGCCGGCGCCGACCAGGCCTGGAGCGTCTACGCCCTCACCGAACTCTTCCCCGCCGCCGCCGTCGAGGAGCACGACAAGAGCGCCCACACCGGCGACGGCGACCTCGTCGGCCACCCCCTGCCCGGCATCCGCACCCACCTCGCCGACGACGGCGAACTCCACCTCACCGGCCCCGGCGCCCGCCACCGCTACCTCGGCCAGGAACCCGACCCCTGGATCCGCACCGGCGACCGCGCCACCCTCACCCCCGACGGCCGGATCGTCCTGGCCGGCCGCCTCAAGGACATGGTGCTGCGCGGCGCCCGCAACATCTACCCCGGCCTGTACGAACCCGCCCTGCACATCCCCGGCGTCGAACTCGCCCTGCTCGTCGGCGTCCCCGACGGCCACGGCGACGAACGGCTCGTCGCCCTCGTCCAACCAGCCCCCGGCACCGACCCGCGGCACCTGCGCACCCGACTGGCCGTCCCGCTGGAGCGGATGGGCGCCGCCCGCCCCGACGCCGTCCTGTTCGGCACCGTCCCGCTCGCCGGCCGCTCCCGCAAACCCGACCGGGCCGCCGCATCCGCCCACTGCGCCCGGGAGTTGACCCGATGAGCGCCCCTGTCCCGACCTTCGCCTGCGACCTCACCGCCTCCCTCGCCTCCTCCCGCCGGGCCCGGCGCCGCGACCGCACCGTCTACCTGCGCAGCCACCCCCTCCTGTTCACCCTGCTCTGCGCCACCCGCCACCGCCCCGTCCTACGCCTGGGCCGCACCCTGCTGGTCCACCACCCCGACGCCTACCGCGAAGCCCTCACCCGCGTCCCCCTGCACCGCACCGCACCCGGCACCACCGGCGCCGCCGCCTCCCAACTGGCAGGCCGAGGACTGCTGTTCGACCAGGACGGCGACGACCACCGCACCGCCCGCCGCGCCCTCGCCACCGACCTGGGCACCACCGCCCTGCACCGGCTGCGCCCGCTCTGGCAGGCCGTCCTCGCCGAACGCGTCCCCACGCTGGCCGACGGCACCCTCGAACTCGTCGACCTCGCCGCCGAATTGGCCGGCACCACCGCCGCAGCCCTGACCGGATGCGACGCCCGGCCCAGTCAACTCGCCCACGCCGCACGGCAAGCCGCCGCCCACGCCGCCCGCGACCACCTGCCCGGCCCCCGCCGACGCCACCGCGGTACGGCCACCGAGGCCGCCGCCCGCCTCACCGCCCTGCTGCCCGACCCCCAGGCCGCCATGCTCGCCGTCGCCGCCGTCAACACCACCGTCGCCGCCCTGCCCAGGGCCGTCGCCTGGTGCGCCGACACCCGCCTGTGGCCCGCCGTCGACGAGACCACCGCATCCGCCCTCGCCGCCGAACTCCTGCGCCTGACCGCCCCCTCACCCCTGCTGCCCAGAGCCGCCGCCGACGACGCCACCCTCGCCGGACACCCCGTCCGGGCCGGCGACCGGCTCATCCTCATCGCCCGCCACGCCGCCCGCGCCCACCACCGCACCCCGCCCGCCGACCCGGCCGCCACCCAGGCCGTCTTCGGCGCCGGCCCCCACGGCTGCCCCGGCGCCGCCCTCGCCCGCGCCCAACTCGCCGACACCCTGCTCGCGTTGGCCCCCCACCAACCCCGCGTCCAGCGCTCCCGCGCCGACCGCCACGCCGCCCTGCCCGGCTACGCCGAACTCACCGTCCGCCGAGGAACCCCCTGACCATGCGCATCGCCATCACCGGCGCCACCGGCTTCTGCGGCGCCCACCTCGCCCGCGCCGCAGCCCACTTCGGCCTCGACGTCACCTGCCACGGCCGTCGCCCCGGCCCCACCGGCCGCCACCTCCGCTGGGACGCCACCGAGACCGACCCCGACTTCACCGGCGCCGACGTCATCGTCCACTGCGCCGCCGCCGTCACCGACCTGCCACCCGGCCACCCCGACGAATCCCACCAGCACGCCGTCAACGTCACCGGCACCCAGCGCGTCCTGCGCGCCGCCGCCGGCCGCCCCCTGGTCCACGTCAGCAGCGCCAGCGTCTACGACCCGCGCACCACCACCACACCCCTGACCGAGGACCACCCCACCACCGGCGGCCACCTCAACGCCTACGGCCGCACCAAAGCCGCCGCCGAACGCCACGCCCTCGCCGCCGGCGCCGTCGTGCTGCGCCCGCGCGCCGTCTACGGCCCCGGCGACCCCCACCTGCTGCCACCCCTGCTCGCCCGCGCCCGCCACGGCCTGCTGCCCCTGCCCGGCCCCGACATCCCGCTCAGCCTCACCGCCGTCGCCAACCTCACCGACGCCTGCCTCACCGCCCTCGGCCTCACCGGCACCCCGCCCTGGCCCCCCGGCGCCTACAACATCGCCGACCCCGCCCCCTACCGCCGCGACACCGCCCTGCGCCACGTCCTCACCACCCACCACCGCCCCGCCCGCATCCTCCACCTCCCCACCCCTCTCGCCCGCCTCGCCGCCCGCACCACCCGCCTGCCCGGCCTCACCCCCTACACCGTCGACCTGCTCACCCGAGGCGTCGCCCTCGACCTCGCCCGGGCCCGCGCGCAGGGCTGGCACCCCCGCCACACCCTCGCCGACTACCGGCCCTGACCCCCGTCCTGACCCCCCGTCCTGCCCCCGGTCCGGCCCGATTGGCCCACAGATCCGGCGGTCAATTGGATACCCCGCTGGGGCATCGGACCTGGCTACGGTCGAGGCACACGCTGCGCCGCCAGAACGGGCGCACGCCAACGGGAGGGTTATCCATGCGCAAGATCATCATCGGGCTGGCCGCCACCGGCCTGCTGCTCGCCGGCACGGTCGCCACCGCCGGCACCGCCAACGCCGCGGGCACCCGCTGCGGCGACTGGAGCACCAGCGAGCCGCTGCTCAAGTACGGCGCCACCGGCGACGCCGTCAAGGAGCTCCAGTGCGAGCTCAACTACTCGCTCAACCCCGACACCCACGGCAAGCTCACCATCGACGGGGTCTTCGGCAACGACACCCTGGGTCGCGTCCGCACCTTCCAGGCCTGCCTGGGCTACCTCCAGGTCGACGGCGAGGTCGGCCCGGCGACCTGGGGCGCACTGGACTGGTGGAGCTCCAAGGACATCTACCCCAACTGCTGAGGTCGGTGGCCAGGCCGTCCGGCCCGGCCGGTAGAAACCACGACGGGGGCAGGGCATCCGGATGCCCTGCCCCCGTCAGGGCTGCGGCGGCGGGTCGCCGCCGGCCCAGTACAGCGCGGTGTCGACGTCCCGGGCCGTCCAGCCCTCCGCCCGCGCCCCGCCGTGCCGCAGCAGGTCGTCCAGGAGCCGCAGGTACCGCCCGTACCGCCCCGGCGCGGAAGTCAGGGTGAGCCCGAGGGCGTCCAGCGCGCCCTGGACGCGGCGGTCGTAGACCGCCATCCGGTCGGGCGCCGCCGCCGTCAGCACGGCCGAGGCGAGCGCGTCCCCGGTCCCGAAACCGGGCAGGTCCGCGAGAACGCGACGCCCCGCCCGGGCCGCCTCACCGCGCGCAACGGCGGTGTCGCGGACGGCCGTGACGGCCCGCCCGGTGACGGCCCGCACCAGGCCGTCGGGCAGGCCCATCAGCTCCGCCACCCACCGGGTCCGCGCGGTCAGCCGCTTCCAGACCGCCAGCGCCGCGATATCGGCCTTCCCGAGACTGCCGCTGCGCCGCGCCCGCAACGCGACCTCGTCGAAGACCTCGTCGTAGTGCGGCGAGACCCCGGCCAGGTAGCCGGCCCGGGCGGGGACCAGCACGTCCCACGCCCGATCGCCCAGGGCGCCGAACTCCCCGACGGCCGCTGCCTCCAACGTCCTTCCCATCCCCTTTTCCATTCCCTTTCCCATCCCCGCATCATGCCCGCGCCCGGTGCGCCGGGGGCCGGAACCTGGCAGGCTACGGCGACGGGCCGACCTGACAGGAGAGAGCCAGCCGTGCTGATCGCCGCCTTCGACTCCTACGGCCGGGCCGCCGAGTTCGACCCGGCGACCGGACGGCTCGGCCCCGAGCGGGCCGTCGACGCCGGGCAGACGACCCACGGCCACTACGGCCGACCGGCCCGCACCGGCGTGGTGTTCTACCGCGGCGCGAACGGACTGCGGATCCGGGTGGGGAGCACGACGTCGACGCCTCCACCACCGTCCGGCACCGGATCGACGAACAGGAGTGCGTCCTGACCATCGGCCAGGTCGCCGAACTGCGCTACCCGGTGCCGCCGCAGTGGTACGGCCTGGCGGACGACCTGACCCCGTTCGTCGAGGCCGAGGACTTCGACCTCGGCCTCTTCATCGCCGACGTCCTGGCCGACCCCGCCCGGGCGGCACGCGGCTACCACTGACACCCCGCCTGCGCGACCGGCCCCCGGCCCCGCGGGTCAGCAGCGCCTGCCCCGCCCCACCCGCGGCTCCGCTCCCGCCGCTCCCGCCGCTCCCGGCAGGGCCCGTAGGGCCGTCAGCGCGGCGAGGGCGGCCGACTCGCCCTCGCCGTACCGGTGCGCCCGTGCCGCCCGCAGGGCCGCGTCGAGGTGGTGGGTGGCCTCGGCGCGGTGGCCGGTGGCGGCCAGCGCCCGGCCGTAGAGGGTCTGCAGCACGATGCGGCGGGCGGCGGGGAAGGGGGGTTCGGCGAGGGCGAGGCCGCGGGCGGCGTGGTCGGCGGCCCGTTCCGGGTGGCCGCCGCTCAGGCAGGTGTCGGCGAGGTGCTGGTGGGCGAGGGCGACGAGGTCGGGGCGGTCGGCCTGTTCGGCGAGGGCGAGGGCGCGGCCCAGCAGGTCGCGGACCCTCGGGGCGTCGCCGTGGCGGGTGAGGGCGACGGCCAGGTTGACCAGGGCGACGGCCTGGGCGCTGCGGTCGCCGGCCAGGGCGGCGAGGCCGGGGGCCCGTTCGAGGTGGGGGAGGGCCTCCTGGGGGCGGTCTTCCTCCAGCAGCACCCAGCCGAGCAGGGCCCGGGCCCGGGACTGGGCGCCGGGGTCGAGGTCGGCCTCGGCGGCGGCCAGCCCGTGTTCGAGCAGCGGTACCCAGCCGTCCCGGACCTGCCACACGATCAGCGGCCACTGCAGCAGGACCAGGCGCCAGGCCCGGTCGTGCAGTCCGGCGGCGACCGCGGCCAGGGCGGCGCCACGCAGGGTGTCGCGTTCGGCGGCGTACCAGCCGAGGGCGCTCTCCCGGTCGGGGAAGGGGCGGACGTCGACGGGCCGCCGGGCCCCGGCCGGCAGGTGGCAGCAGGGCTCGCTGCCGGGTTCGGCGGCGGCGCTCGCGGCGAGCAGGGTGTGCAGCAGGTGGTCGAGGAGACGGGGGAGGGTGTCGGTGTCGTCCTCGCCGGGCAGGGCGCGCAGGCTGCGGGCGTAGAGGCGGACGAGGTCGTGCAGGGTGTAGGCGTCGCGGCCGATCTCGACGACCAGGTGGGCGGTGGCCAGTTGTCCCAACGCCCCTGCGGCCTGCGGGAGTTCGCATCCGGCGAGGGCGGCGGCGGTGCGGCTGTCCAGGGTGGTGCCGGTGTGGGCGCCCAGGCGCTGGAGCATCCGGCGGGCCGGGACGGACAGGTGCTGGACGGTCAGGGCCAGGGCGGCTGCGACGCTGGTGTCCTCCACCTCCAGCAGCCCCAACCGGCCCTGTTCGTCGGCGAGTTCCTCGGCGAGGGCGGCAAGTCCCCGGTGCGGGCAGGTGGCGATCCGGGCGGCGGCCAGGCGCAGGGCGAGCGGCAGTCCGTCGCACAGCCGGGCGAGCCGGGCGGCGGCCTCGGGTTCGGCGCCGACCAGGTCGGGACCGAGGTCGGGGCCCAGGGTGGTGGCGAGCAGGGTGACGGACTGCGGGTCGGAGAGTTCGGCGAGCGGTACGGGCCGGGCGGCGTCGGTGGCCACCAGGCCGCCGAGCCGGTCGCGGCTGGTGACCAGGGTGACGCAGCCGTCCCCGTCGGGCAGCAGCGGGCGGACCTGTTCGGAGCGGCGGGCGTTGTCGAGCACGATCAGCATCCGGCGTCCGGCGGTCAGTTCCCGGTAGCGGGCGGCCAGGGCCTCGGGGGCGGCGGGCATCTGCTCGGCGGGCAGGCCGAGGGCGAGCAGCAGTTCGCGCAGCACCGCGCCGGTGGCCCGTTCGGGCAGCGGGCTGTGCCCGCACAGGTCGACGAACAGCCGTCCGTCGGGGAAGTCGGCCTGGCGCCGGTGGGCCCAGTGCACGGCGAGGGCGGTCTTGCCGACCCCGGCCCCGCCGGTGACGACGGCGATGGCGCCGGGGGAGCGGGCGGCCCGGTCGAGCGCGGCCAGTTCGTCCTCGCGCCCGGAGAACCCGCGGGGCCGCCGCGGGAAGGGCCACGGCGCGGGTACGGCGGGTACGGCGGGTGCGGCCGGCGAAGCAGGCAGAGCAGGGGCGGCAGGGGCGGCAGGAGCGGCAGGAGCGGCAGGGGCGGCAGGGGCGGTGGGCGAAGCGGGAGCGGCGGACGAAGTGGCCACGGGCGCCCCGTTGCGGCGCAGCAGCGCCTCGTACGCCTCGGAGAGTTCGGCCCCGGGGTCGATCCCCAACTGCTCGGCCAGTGTCCGGCGGGTGCGGTGGTACCACTCCAGGGCCTCCGAGCGCCGCCCGGCCCGGCCGAGCGCGGCCATGAGCGCGGCGACCAGCGGTTCCCGCAGCGGGTGGAGCGCGGCCTCGGTGGCCAGGATGCCGGCGGCCGCGCCGTGGTCGCCGAGCCGGCCGTGGGCGCGGGCGAGTTCCTCCACGGCCGTCAGCCGCAGTTCCTCCAGGGCCTGGGCGGCGCACTGGAGCGGCAGGCTGGGCGCCGTCCCGGCGAGCGCGGGCCCGCGCCACAGCGCGAGCGCCGCCCGCAGGGCCGTCACCGCGGTCTCGGCCTGCCGGGTCGCGCGGGCCGTTCGGACGAGCCGTTCGAAGCGCTGGGTGTCCACCGCGGCCTCCGGGGCCCGCAGCAGGTAGCCGCCGCTGCCGTCGGTGGCCAGTTCGACGCCGGAGGCGGGGGCCCGATGGGCGGCGAGCACGGCGCGCAGGCCGGAGACGTGGTTGTGGATGACGGTGCGGGCGTGCCGGGGCGGCTCCTCCTCCCAGAGGGCCTCGGTCAACCGGCCGACGCCGACGGGGGCGCCGGGGTTGAGCAGCAGCATCGCCAGCAGGCTGCGGCGCTTGGGGGATCCGAGGGCGAGCTCCTGCCCGTCCGCGGCCACCGCGGCCACCGAGCCCAACAACCGGAAGTCCACCCGTGCCCCCACTCTGACCAGCAAATATGACAAGCATATGACAGTAGGCGACCTTGCCGTGACACACCGTTCGTCCCACCGCCCGGCCACCGCCCGGAGCCCCCTGGACGGATCACCACCCGACCGGATCCAATACCACCTCCGGGCCCACCGGCCTCCGGACACCACGGGAAGGAGACCGATGCTGACCGACACCTCGACCGGCGCGGGCCGAGCCGTCCTGCTCCACGACCGCTACCCCACCCTCGACGAACTGGCCGACACCGCCCACCGGTTGGCCGCCCGCCACCCCGGACGCTGCCGGGTGCGCACCCTCGGCACCTCCCGCGCCGGCCGCCCCCTGCTGCTCCTCACCATCGGCCCCGGCGGCCCCGGCGGCCCCGGGGGCCCCACCGACAACACCGCCGACACCGCCGACAACGTGCTGGTCGTCTCCGGCGCCCACGCCGACGAGTTCTCCGGCCGCGCCGGCCTCGTCGAACTCGCCCACCGGGCCCTGGCCCACCCCGCCCGGCACCCCGCGACCACCTGGCACCTCCTGCTCTGCCTCGACCCCGACGGCGCCCACCTCGCCCGGAGCGCCGTGGACTCCCGCACCCTGCCCGCCTACTTCGCCGGCTACTTCCGCCCCGCCGCCGACGAACAGCCCGAATGGGCCCCGGCGATCGGCGGCCGCCTCCCGGAGAGCCGGATCCTGCTCGACCTGATCGACGAACTCCGCCCCTCGCTCCAACTCTCCCTGCACACCGCCGACGTGGGCGGCACCTTCGTCCAGGCCACCACCGACCCGGCCACCCTCGCCGCGCCCTTCGCCCACTCCGCCGCCGCCCTGGGCATCCCGGTCGAGACCGGCTCCTTCGACACCCACCGGCTGCCCGCCGCCGGCCCCGGCGTCTTCCTGATGGAGCCCCGGCACATCGAGTCCCAGGAGAACACCACCGGCATGCTCGCCGAGCCGGACGACGCCCCGGACGACACCCCGGCCGGCGCCCGGGCCGCCACCTGGTTCGCCCCCCGGCGCCACGGCGGCCACACCGTCGTCATCGAGGTCCCCGCCTGGACCACCGACCGCCTCGGCGACCCCGGCCCCGCCGCCGACCCCGACCCGCACCTGCGCGCCGCCGCCGACCGACTGCGCGACCGCGGCCGCCGGCTCACCGAACTGCTCCCCGCCCTCCCAGCGCAGGACACCCCGCTGCTGCGCGCCCTCCACACCCAGCTGACCGCCCTGCGCCAGCTCGCCGACGCCTGGGACCCGCGCACCGCCGGGCACCCCCTCGTCCCGCCGCCCCTGCTCACCGGCGCCCACCTGGCCGGCATCGACCTGTGGGCCCACCGCATCCCGGTGCGCGCCGCCGCCCTGCTGCGCCGCGCCACCCCCGCGGCCGACCCCCGCCCCGCCGCCCTCCTGGACGCCTGGTGCGCCCAGTACCGCCGCCGCTTCCGCCCCACCTGGCTGCCCGTCACCCGCCAGGCCGCCCACCACGCCAACACCGCCGAGGCCGCCGTGACCGTCCTGCGCCGAGGCAGTGGGTCATGACCCCGCAGCGTGTCGCCGCAAGCTGCTGATCCGATCGGTGATCCGGGTCGTGGCGTCAGAGCCCGCGAGGAGGGTGATGTTGGCGGCCGAGGCGGACAGGGTCGAGTCGACGGCGATGATCGGGACCGACGGTGCGGCCGAGGCAATGCCGGGAACCGCCTGCCCGAAGGGCACGCCGACGGTGACGATCAGGTCGCAGTGCTGGACGAGCAGTTCGGCGAGGTGCGGAGCGGCCTGGTCCGCCGTGGTCGCCGGTTCGATCATCTGCTGGACGTTGGTGCCGTGCTGGGTTCCGGCCGACTGCATGGCGGACCAGATCCCGGTGACCGTGCCGCTGCCCGTCGAGCTCGCGCTGTCCGCCGCCAGGCATGCGGTCGCCCGCCCCGACACGTCGTTCGCCTTGGTGGCGGCCGGGTTGGGAGCGCCGTCATCCGCGAACAGCGCGTAGCCGAGCAGGGCGGCGGCGGTGGCGAGGAGCAGGGCGGCGATGGCCAGGGTGCGACGGCCGGGACGCGGGCGCGGTGACATGGACGGGCCCTCCTGGGGGCGAGGAGCGGGTCAGCCGTTCCGCTTGGAACGGGACGTGCGGGAGGACGTGCGCGAACGTGGGCCCGGCCGGGGGGACTTGCCGGCCGATTTCACCGCGGGCCGGGCCCGCACGGTCTCCTGGGCGTTGTCGCGGCTGCGGAACCTGCGCAACAGGACGACAGCGGCGCAGACAGCAAGGACGATTCCGGCGGATGACGCCGAGACGACGAACAGGTCGGAATCCGAGTCGGTCCCGGCACCGGCCGATTCGTGTGATTCACGGAGAAGTGGGTTCTCCGGTTCTCCGTCGACGCTGGAGGAAAGTGCTGAGATCGGGTCGATCCTGCCGTAGCCGATTTTTGAGTCAGGACGGTTGTTCCGTTCCACGGTCGTGGTGATGAGACGGCGAATCACCTGTCCTGCCGTCAAATCCGGATGCACCGAGCGGATGAGCGCGGCAGTGGCCGATACGTAGGCCGCCGCGTAGCTCGTGCCGTCGGCCTTCACATAGCGGCCCTGGTTGTTGGTCGAGTAGATATCGGCGGCGGGCGCCGCCACGACGACGCCGCGACCGGATTCGCTGGCCTTCCAGAAACCGCCGCTCTCGTCGACTCCGGAAACCGACACGACTCCGGGGAACGCGGCCGGATACATCGGCGGATTTCCCCGGTCGCCCTCGTTGCCCGCCGACGCGACGATGACGGCGTCCTTGCCCATCGCGTAGGTGACGGCCTGTTTGAGCAGCGGGTCCGGATCGGGTGCGCCGAGGGAGACGTTGATGACCTGTGCGCCGTGGTCGGCCGCCCAGACGATACCGCGCGCAACCAGGGGAGCGGAGACCTGGTTCCCGGTGCCGACGCGGACCGGGAGGATCTTCGCAGCCGGTGCGAGGCCCGTCATACCCTCGCCGGGATCCGGGCCACCGGTGCCGGCGATGATGCCGGCGATCGCGGTTCCGTGGGAGTCGCCCGAGGTGTCCGTCCGGCCGTCGTCGCCGTCACCGATCAGGCTGCTGCCGGGAAGGACCTGTCCGGCCAGGTCGGGATGCGAGCCCGAGACCCCGCTGTCGACGACCGCGACCGTCGTTCCGGCGCCGCGGCTGATCGACCAGACCCGGTCGGCCTTGAAGTGTTCGGCGTCCAGCGGCCATTCACTGGAACGGATGCTCTCGGCATTGCTCGCGGGAGTTCCGGTGACCAGGACGGACACGGTGAATGCGACAACACCACAGGCGTTGAAAAACCGGCGTATTGCGGCCATGGGTGCTGCTCCTGGGACGGAGTGACGGTGTTTCAAGAAGGCATGGCGGTGCCTAGATCGGTGGCGATCTTATACACATGCGCCTTCCTCTCGGCCTCGTGATCAAGCGTTGGGGCCGCGCTTTGCGGAATTTTTGCCAGGACCATTTGAAGGCAAAGCGGGCGATAGTCCGGCATCTCGGATGGCGGGCGGCAGTTGAGCACTGGACCGGAAGTGGTTGTGGTCGATAGAAGATCTCTCGGCCTTCCTGATGGGCGGTCTCGGACTCGTTTTTCCCGGAGGGTCGGCCGTGCGCCGCTTGTCACGCCGTGAATCGCAGAAGACGTCGCGCCTCGGGGGCGGAAGCAACCCCCGTCGTGCGGCCCGTCGTGCGGGGAGCGGAGCAACCAGACCGGACCGTGCGTCCGTTCCGAGGCGACGTTGGCCCGTCGCGCTGTTGTCGCTGTCCCTGCTGCAGGCGGTGGCGCTCCAGCCTGCCGAGGCCTTCGCCCAGGCACATGCCCCGACACCGGCCGTATCGGCACAGGCCCCCCGGGTTCCGCAGCAGCGCTCGGACGGTGCCGGTGGGCAGGGCCACCAGGTCGGTGCGAACGAAACCTCGCGCCACGAGGGCGCCGGTGTGGCCGCCGGACACGTGCCCGCCCCGGGGGAGGCACCCGAGAAGACGGACAGCCAGAACGGCGGCAAGCCCCACGCCCCGGCCGCCCCGGTGCCGGTGAAGGGCAAGCAGACGACGCCGCCGGTGCTGCCCAGGCCCCAGGCGAGCAACGCGGACGGCTCGCCGAAGAGTCAGGGCGAGGCGGCCACCGGGAAGGTCTCGCCGACCAAGGACTCGCCGACCGCCTGGGTGGGCCCGACCGACCCGGATGCAGGGGCCACCGAGGTCACCGGGGCCAGGACCCCCACCACCTCGGTGTTCCAGAACCCCGACGGCACCAAGACGATGCGCGTCTACAGCCAGCCCGTCCACTTCCAGAAGCCCGACGGCACCTGGGAGAACATCGACACCGGCCTGTCCCGCCGACGTGACAACAGGTGGGCCGAAGCCGCCAACGACCAGGCGCTCAGCTTCTCGCCGAGCGCCGACGGCACCGCCCTGATCGACTGGACCCTGGACGCCGGCCACCGGATCTCCTACACCCTCCAGGGCGCCAAGCCGGCCCAGGCCACCGCGGCGGCCAACACGCTCACCTACCCCGGCGCCCTCACGGACTCCGACGTCGAATACAACACGCTCGCGCAGGGCATCAAGGAATCGCTGGTCCTGCACAGCACCTCGGCCCCAACCACCTGGGTGTTCCCGCTGAACACCACGGGACTGTCAGCCTCCCTGGACACCTCCGGCAACGTCCGCTTCACCGACGAGGCGGGCAAGGTCAGGATGACCATCCCGCACGGGTTCATGGAGGACTCGGCGCTCGACCCGCACTCCGGTGAAGGGGTCACCTCCAACGCCGTCACGTACAAGCTGACCACGGTGGACGGCAACCCCGCCCTCCAGATGGACCTCGACGCCACGTGGCTGAAGGACTCCAAGCGGGTCTTCCCGGTCAAGGTGGACCCCACCGGGCAGATCAACGGCACGCGCTCCACCTACATCGTGTCGAACAGCGCCACGAACCACGCGAGCGAGAACAGCCTCAAGACCGGCAGCTACAACGGGGGAGCGTCCTATGACGTCAGCTACCTCGTCTTCGACTCCCTCGGCTCGAACCTGGGCAACATGTACGTCCAGAAGGCCGAGCTGGACCTGAACGCCATCTGGAGCGGCGGCTGCCAGTCACGCGACGTGGCCGTACACGCCATCACCTCCGCCTGGGACCCGGGCAGCGTCAACAACTTCTCCCAGGTGCCGTTCGACCCCGCGGTACTCGCCTCCGCCAACTTCCAGGCACCCAACAGCAACTACTGCCCGGGCTCGCCCGTCACCGTGCCCTTCAACCTCGGCAGCGACCCGACCACCGCCGGCGTCCAGCTCGTCAACAGCTGGACCCACGGCGGCGGCAACTACGGCTTCGCCCTGACGTCGGACAACAGCGACATCCAGGCCTGGAAGCAGTTCGACAGCGTCAACACCCAGCACCCGCCGTTCCTGAAGCTCACCTACGTAGACTGGGCCGCCGACTACTCCATCCCGGGGGACTACATACAGCCCACGGCCGTCACTCCGGGCTCGCAGCAGGTCACCATGACCAACATCGCCGCGAACTGGTGGAACTCCAACAGCATGCGGGTCAAGCCGAGGTTCTACGACGCGAGCTGGCACGAGTTCTGGCCGGGAGCGGGCACCACCACTGGCGTTCCGGGGCTGGTCAAGACGGGCGACACGGTGACCTTCACGGCCACCATCCCGCCGATGGCGCCGGGCACCAGCTACCAGTTGTGCTGGGACGGCCTGGTGAACGGCACGTACTCCCTCAGGGACGACTTCGGCATCCTGTACCACACCTGCACGTGGGTCTCCGCAAAGAACGTCGACCCGCAGATCGACACGATGGTGCCGCTGTCCAACTCCGTGGTCGGCACCCTCTCCCCGCAGCTCTACGCGAGCGGCCACGATCCGGACAACTACCCGGGCACGGGGGTGGACTACAACTTCCGCGTCTACACCAACCCGTCGTCGGGCGACCCCCAGCTGCTCGCCGAGTCGGGCTGGCAACCGAGTCAGACCTGGTCCGTCCCGGCCGGCAAGCTGGCCTGGAACAGCAGCTATCAGTGGACCGTCATGGCCGGCGACCACATCGGTGCGAGCCCGTGGTCGGGGTACGCGACCTTCTCCACCCAGTTGCAACAGCCCGTCATCACCTCCCACTTGGGAGGCGCCGCCAGTGACGGCGCCGGGCACGACTTCGACGCCCACGTGGGCAACTACACCACCGCCGCGACGGACGCGAGCGTGAAGACGGTCGGCCCGGCCCTGACCGTGACCCGCTCTTACAACTCCCTCGACCCGCGCACCTCCACGCTCTTCGGAGCCGGTTGGACATCAGCCTTCGACATGCAGGTGCAACCGGACCAGGACGGCACCGGAGCAGTCGTGCTGACCACCGCGAACGGCCGCACCGGACGCTTCGGGTTGGGGGGCAGCGGCACCGTCTACACCCCGCCGCCGGGGGAGTTCGCCTCCCTGACCAAGGTCGACGCCGGATTCGACCTGACGGCCAAGGACGGCGTGGTCTACCAGTTCCACATACCCAGCGGCAGCGCCTACGCGCTGTCCCGGGTCACCGACGCGGCCGGCCACATCCAGGACCTCACCTACACCAACAGCAAGCTCAGCACGGTCAAGGACAACGCCTCGGGCCGGGCGCTGCACTTCGAGTGGACGACGGACAACCGGCACGTGGCCAAGGTGAACACCGACCCCGCGACCGGGACGGACTGGAACACCGCCCAGACCTGGACCTACACGTACGACAGCGGTAACCCGGACCAGCTGAACGGCGTCTGCACCCCGCCGGCCGGAACCAACACGACCAGGCCCTGCACCGGGTACACCTACGACCCGGGCTCCCACCTGCGCTCGGCGGTCCTCGACTCCGCCCCCGTCTCGTACTGGCGTCTCGGTGAAGCCTCCGGCAGCACCGCGGCCAGCGAGGTGATCGAGAACCAGGGCAACGACAACGCGACGTACTCCGCGCAGGGCGTCACGTTGGGCACCCCCGGACCGGCGGCGGCCGCGACGGCGGCGACCTTCGACGGGAGCAGCGGTTACGTGACGCTGCCGCAGACCGGGTTGTCCAACTCGTCCTACACGTCGGTCGGGCTCTGGTTCAAGACCACCGGCTCGGGCGTGCTGTTCAGCTACCAGACGGAGAACTTTCCGGGCAGCGGCACCACGGCGGGTGACTACACCCCCGCGCTCTACGTCGGGACCTCCGGCAAGCTCCACGGCAAGTTCTGGGCCGGTTCCTCCAACCCCATGCAGTCCTCGAAGGCGGTCAACGACGGCCAGTGGCACTTCGCGGTGCTGTCGGCCGCCGGTGTCACCCAGACGCTATACCTCGACGGCCAGGCCCAGGACACGCTGGCCGGCCCCGTCCTCGCGCCGGGGCAGCGCGCCGGCGCCATCGGCGGCGGCTTCACCAGCGCCTGGTGGCAGGACAGCCCGTTCAGCGACTTCACCGGCCGGGCCAGCTACTTCACCGGCAGCATCAGCGACGTCGCCTTCTACAACCGGACCCTCGGCGCTCCGACCGTCCAGGCCCTGTGGCAGGCCGGCAGCCAGCGTTCGACCGAGCTGTCCAGCGTGAAGCTCCCCTCCGGCAAGACCCAGCTCACCGTGGCCTACGACACCTCCAAGGACCGCGCCTTCCAGATCACTGACGAGAACCGCGGCACCTGGAAGCTCGACAACCCGACTGTGTCCGGCTCTTCCCAGGCCTACCGCGGACAGGTCATGGGCTCGCAGCCCGCCGGGTACTGGCGGTTGTCGGAGAGTCAGGGGGTCCAGGCCGCCAACCAGGTCTACACGCCCCGACCGACACCGAACAACGGCAACTACGCCAATGTCAGCCTGGGCGCACCCGGTCCGATGAAGGGCTCAGCCGGTTCGGCGACCTTCGACGGCAGTACGTCCTGGGCGGAACTGCCGGCCGCCTACGCTCCGCAGAACGGCCCCGGCGCGCTCGCGCTGTGGTTCCGCACGGACCGCGCGGGCGTGCTGCTCTCCTACCAGTCCTTCCCGGTCAACGGCAGTCCCAACGGCACCACGGACCGGTGGAACCCTGCGCTCTACGTGGACAGCGGCGGCAAGCTGCGCGCCCAGTTGTGGATGGGCGACGCCGCGCCCACCCTGGCCAGCAGCACCCCGGTCAACGACAACAAGTGGCACTTCGCGGTGATCTCCGCGGACAGCCAGAGCAGCCAGACCCTCTATCTCGACGGGGCCGCCGCCGCGGGACCGCTCAACGGCACGATCACGCCCAACGGCACCAGCCACGTCTTCCTCGGCGCGGGCAACGTGACCGGCGGCTGGCCGCAGGCCCCGGCCGACCGGGCGGGCCACTTCAAGGGCCAGCTCGCCGACGTGGCCGCCTATCCGCACGGCCTGAGCGCGGCCACGATCTCCTCGCTCTACCAGCTCGCCACCACCGCCGACGCCACCCAGTACGCCGCCGCTGTCGTCGATGCCCACCCCACCGGCTACTGGCGCCTCGGCGACACCACCGGCAACCAGGCGACCGAGGTGGTCTCCTCCGCTGCCCTGGCGCAGAACCGCGGCAGCTACCACAACACGACCTGCTGCCAGAACGGGCCCTGGGCCTCCGGCACCTCCACGGCGACGGGCTTCAACGGCACCACTTCCTACGTCCAGTTGTCGGCCAACACCGCGCCCAAGCCCTACAGCGGCACGGCCGTCGAACTCTGGTTCAAGACCACCGCCCCCGGCGTGCTCTACAGCCACCAGTCCTTCCCGATCGACGGGAAGCCGAACGGTTCCACCGACCGCTGGAACCCCGCGCTCTACATCGGCTCCGACAAGAAGCTCTACGGCGCCCTGTGGACCGGCTCGGCCAACAACGCCCTGGTCTCGACCACAACCGTCACCGACGGAAAGTGGCACCACGTCGCCCTGACCGGCGACAGCAACGGCCAGACCCTCTACCTGGACGGCGCACCCAACGCCACCAGCACCACGGCGCTGCCCATCACCTACAACGGCTCGGCGTACGACTACCTCGGCGCCGGCTGGACCGGTGGCGGCTGGCCCAACCCGCCCTCCGACCAAGTCGGGTACTTCAACGGCGCCATCGCCGACTTCTCGATCTACAGCTACCCCCTCGTCGCCGGCGCGGTCGCCGACCACTACCGGGCTGCCACTACCCCCGGCACCGGCGGCCTGGACGCCGCCGGCGCCTACCGCGCCGCCGTCGTCCAGGCCGGGCCGATCCAGTACTGGCGCCTCAACGACCCCTCCGGCTCCTCGTACGCCGCCGCCGAACTCGGCACCGCCATGCCCGACCTGACCGCCGGTACCTACAACGACGTCACCCTCAACGCCAACGGCCCGTCCAACGACTACGGCAACCAGCGCGCGGCGGTCTTCAACGGCACCACCTCGCAGATCCAGCTCCCGTCCAGCGCCGCACCCACCCACGGCCCCGCCACCATGGAGCTCTGGTTCAACACCACCAGCGGCGGACCGCTGTACAGCTACCAGGACTTCCCGGTCGGCTCCCCGCTGGGGAACAGCTGGAACCCGGCGCTGTACGTCGGCTCGGACGGCCGCGTCCACGGCGAGTTCTGGATGGGCTCGGGCGCCGTCATGACCTCCGACCGGACGGTCAACGACGGCAACTGGCACCAGGTGGTCCTCGCCGCCGACGACAGCGGCCAGACCATCTACATCGACGGCCAACCCAGCGCCTCCGACACCACCGGCCGCAAGATCACCTTCAACGGCACCCCGTACGTCTACCTCGGCGCCGGCACCACCACCGGCTGGGGCTGGCCCGCAGGCGGCGCCGACCACTTCACCGGCAACATCGCGGAGGCCTCCTACTACACCAGCCGGCTCGACGCCGCCACGGTGGCCGCCCACTTCAAGGCCATGGGCGAAGGCGGCACCGCCACGCCCGTCACCACCGCCCACGTCATCGACCCCACCGGCAACACCCTCGCCTACCTGTACGACAGCCGCTCCGCCAAGCTCATCGCGCGCAGCGATGCCTGGGGCCACACCACCCGCTACACCTACGACACCAACGGCTACCTCCACACCGTCACCGACGCCGACGGACACACCGTCACCACCGGCCACGACGACCGCGGCAACGCGCTCTCCCGCACGACCTGCCAGGACACCACCCACTGCAACACCAGCTACGCCCACTACTACCTCGACGGCACGGCAGACCACCTCGGCGCCGTCAACGACACGGTGACCGACCGCAGCGACGCCCGCTCCAACGGGCCCGGCGACGCCACCTACCGCACGCAGTACAGCTACGACCCGGCCGGCGAGCTCCTTTCCACGACCGTGCCCGCCACAGCGGACTTCCCGCAGGGCCGCGCCAGCTACGTCGCCCGCACCAGCGGCACCGAGGCCGCCGTCGGCAGCGACGGCAAGCCGACGACCGGAACCCAACCGCCCGGGCTCGTCACCTCGCAGTCCCCGTACGTCGACCACGCCGCCTACCCCAACCAGGCCGCGGTGCCGGCGAATCTGAGCACCGTCAACTCGTACAACGCGGCCGGTGACCTCACCAAGACCGTCACGCCACTCGGCCTGACGACCACCTACACGTACAACAACCTCGGCCGCCTGACCTCCACGACCGAGACCTGCACCAACTGTGGTCCCGGACAGACCCCGAGCACGTCCACGACCAGCTACGGCTGGGACGGCCAGGGCAATCCGCTGACCCGTACGGATCCCGCCACGACTGACGCCGTCACCGGCACCGTCCATACCCGCCAGACCACCACCGCCTACGACACCGACGGCAACCCGCTCACCCAAACCGTCGCCGACCTCACCGGCGGCGACACCCCACGCACCACCACCTGGGCGTACTCCGGCACCACCAGCCAGCTCACGAAGGTCACCGACCCGGCCGGCCGCTCGACCAGCTACACCTACGACAAGTACGGCAACAAGGTCACCAGCACCGACGCCGCCGGCACCACCTACAACTACGACTACGCCCCGATGGGTTGGCTGCAGCAGGTCGCCGTCACCAACTACACCGGCAGCCCGACCAGTCCGGTCAGCGCACGCTGGCAGATCCTCGAATCCCGCGCCTACGACCCCGCCGGCCGCCTGGCCAAGGTGACGGACGCGATGGGCCGCTCCACCCACACCTACTACAACGACGACAACACCGTCGCCGAGATCGACGCCGATGCGTTCCACAACTTTGACCCCGTCGCGAAGACCTTCGACGGCACCCTGCGCAACGTCGTCCTGCAGCAGAACACCTACGACGCGGCGGGCCACCTGACCCAGCGCGTCACCGGCGGCGGCAAGACCACCGTCGCCAACACCTGGGACGCTGCAGGGCGCGCCACCAGCACGACGGTCGACCCCGGCGGCGTCAACCGCACCAGCAGCAACACCTACGACGCCGCCGACCACGTGCTGCGCTCCACCATTGCCGACGGAACCCAGACCCGGGAGAGCGACTTCACCTACGACGTCGCCGGGAACGTCACCGCTCAGACCGTCAAGAACCCGCCGCAGGACTCCACCACCAGCTTCAGCTACGACCAGCGCGGCCTGCCACTCACCCGCACCAGCCCCAACGGCAACGTCAGCGGCGCCAACCCGGCCTCGTACACCGTCAGTTACTCGTACGACGCGGCGGGTCAGCAGACCGCTATCACCGAGCCGCCGGTGTCCACCACCACCCTCGACCGCGCGACCGGACAGCCCCTCACGCTGACCGTCGCCCCCGAGACCCGGACCGGCTACAACACCTTCGGCGAAAGCACCGAGACCAAGGACCCGACCGGCGGCATCACCACCACCACCCACACCTTCGACGCCACCGGCGAACACCTCGCCGTCGCGAGCAACACCTACACCGCCCCCGACGGCAGCGGCACCTTCACCGCCGTCACCCGCACCGACTTCGACGCCACGGGCCGGCCCAAGGCCCTCACCGACGCCAAGGGCAACACCGCCACCAACACCTACGACCAGCTCGGCAACCTCGTCGAGAAGGACCTGCCGAGCGTCGGCGGGGCCACCCGCAAGTGGCTTTACAGCTACGACCTCGACGGTGAGAAGCAGTCCGTCACCGACCCGGCCGGTGCCCAGACCCTCTCCACCTACGACGACCTCGGCCGCACCGTCACCCTGACGGACCTGGTCCGCACCGCGAACCAGCCGACCGCCTCCTACACCAGCGCCTTCGGCTACGACGACGCGGGCAACCGCACCACCGCGGTCTCGCCGACCGGCGCGGCAGCCGCATTCGGCTACGACGCCGCAGGGGAGCGGACCAGCACCACCGACTCCCTCCAGCGCACCACCAGGACCGGCTACGACCTCACCGGACAGGTCGTGAAGGTCACCCTCCCCGGCACCGGACCCGGCGTCGACGGACCCGCCACGACGACCAGCTACGACCAGGCCGGCAACCACACAGCGACCACCCAACTGTCCGCCACCGGAACTACGCTGGCCACCTCCAGCGCCACTTTCGACGCCGCCGGCGAACAGCTCTCGATCACCGACCCCGACGGCAACACAACGACGGCGGTCTACGACGGGCTCGGCCGCCAGGTCCAGCAGACGCAGCCGGTGGCCGCAGGACACAGCATCACCACCGCCTTCGCCTACGACGCCGCAGGGCGCAGGACCGGTTACACGGACGGCAACGGCAACACCACCTACTCCACCTTCAACAGCCTGGGGCTGCCCGAATCCACCATCGAGCCCGCCACCAGCGCCTACCCCAACCCCGCCGACCGCACCTACACCACCAGCTACGACCCCCTGGGCGAGGCGGTGTCCCTCAAGGAGCCGGGCGGGGTCACCATCTCCAGCAGCTACGACACCGCGGGGCACCTCACCAGCCAGGCCGGCAGCGGAGGCGAGGCACCGACCCCGACGCGCACCTTCGGCTACGACGCCGACGGCCGGATCACCTCGTTGTCCACCCCCCGCGGCACCCAGAGCTACACCTACGAGGACCGGGGCGCCATCGCCTCCGCCTCCGGCCCGATGGGCACCGGCAGCTACACCTACGACGCCGAGGGCCGACTGGCCTCCCGGGCCGACGCCGCCGGCACCACGACGTTCACCTACGACAGCGCGGGCCAGCTGAAGACCCTCACCGACCCCCAGACCGGCAGCACCCTCGCCTACAGCTACACACCCACCGGCCGGGTCGCCACCATCCAGTACGGCACGGGCAACACCCGCTCCTACACCTACGACGACCAGGGCAACGTCACCACCGACAGCGTCAAGACGAGCACCGGCGCGGCCGTCTCCTCGCTCGGCTACACCTACTACCCGTCAGGCCACCTGAAGACCCAGACCACCACCGGCCTTGCCGGCGCCACCACCCACACCTACGGCTACGACGCCGCAGGACGACTCAGTACCTGGAACAACGGCACCGCCACCACCGCCTACGCCTACGACGGCAACGGCAACCTCACCTCCAACGGCACCACCACGGCCACCTACAACCAGCGCAACCAGCTGAGCAGCGCCGGTGCCACCAACTACACCTACACGGCCCGGGGCACCCGCTCCGCCGCCACGACCGGAACCACCACGACGAGCGCGACGTACGACGCCTTCGACGAACTGACCGCCCAGGGCGGACAGACCTACGCCTACGACGCGCTGGGGCGTCTCACCACCAGCGCCGGACACACCTTCAGCTACGACGCGACCAGCAACAACCTCACCTCCGACGGAACGGAGAACTACACCCGCACGCCGTCCGGCGGGCTCACCGCCATCGGCAACTCCGCCGGGTCCGCCTTCGCCTACAGCGACCGCCACGGCAACCTCGTCGGCACCTTCACGGCCACCGGCACCGCCACCGTCGGCTCCAGAGCCTACGACCCCTGGGGCAAACCCACCGCGACCGCCGGCACCACCCACGACCTCGGCTACCAGGGCGGCTGGACCGACCCGACCAGCGGTCAGGTCAGCACCGCCAGCCGCTGGTACGACCCCGCCACCGCCGACTTCACCAGCCGCGACACCGCCAACCTCGCACCCGTCACCGCGGCCGGCGCCAACCGCTATACCTACGGCGCCGGTGACCCGCTGACCAACGCAGACCCCAGCGGCCACAACCCGTGCGTGCCAGGTGACGGCGGCGGAGGAGGAGACGACCCCGGCGGGGACCCGGACAACCCGGCCGGCGACGGCGCGGGGGCGGCCTCGGCCCCCGCGTACGCCGGAATGAGCGCGAGCGCCTGGGAACGCAAGGCCCAGCACATGGCGGACATGGAGATCGCGGAAGCCGCGGAACGGAAGGCCTCCTACGACCGCATGAGCTATGGGGAGTCGTCCGCCAATCAGCAGTACGCCGGCGGCTACTGGTCCACGATCAGCACCGCTGCGGCCACCGGGTGGATCTGGACCGGCGCAGGCGGCGGGGCCGCGCACGCGGGAGCAGAACAGGCCGCCGGTGAGTTGCGCGCGGGAGGGAACAGCGCAGGTGCCACCATCTACCAGCTGGCGCGTGCTCAAGGCCTGGCGGCCATCGCTGCGGAAGAGGCGGAGATCGAGGCCGACGAGGACCTCATGGCTGCCGGCCGTAGCGGCTGCGACACCGACGGGCCCGTCGGCCCCCCGCCCCACCGCCACCACCACGCGCCGACCCCGCCGGAGCGGATCGATCCCCACAACGTAGACCCAATCCTCTGCCGCGTGTGCTCTACCCCGACCCCACAGGGAGCACTGCCCAACGGCCCTGAGAACGGCCTGACGCAGCAGGGCATACCAGACACTTTCGGTAACCAGTCAGCGCAAGCCCCGTTCAGTCCGGGAAGCGCAGGTCAGGCTCCTGGGAGCCCGACGACAGGCAATCAGATAGATCAGAACTGCTCCAAGGGAAGCGGAGTGGGCTATCAGTTGCCTTTGGGCTTGGATGATTCCAGCCGATCAAACGGCATGATGGCTTGTGTCACCAAAAGCAGCGTGCGTTCATCTGGAACGTCGCCTGTCTCGGAAAAGGCCAGGGCAGACCTGTCGGGCTATGCGGAGGCTCAGGAGTACGTGGACAAAACCATGGGCCTCGTGCCGGAGAAGACGATCAACGCCTGCCACCTGATCGCGGACACGCTCGGCGGATCCGGTACCGACCAGCGCAACCTCGCGACCTGCTTCCGCGGCGTGAACACCTTCGACCGCAGTGCTGGCAGCCTGGGGCGAAACAACATGGCTGTCATGGAGCGTGAGGTGAAGCAGGCTGCACTCGGCGGGCAGAGCGTCCTCTACGTGGTCATTCCGAAGTACAGGTCCGACGCGAGTAAGGTGCCCTACAAATTCGTGCTGAGCGCTCGCGGCTACTACGCCAACGGGGCAGCGGGAATCAATCGTGACATGGATGTCGACAACACCTACGGTGTGGGCGGCGTAAATCTCGGTGACGTGATCAAGTGAGGAATTCTGGGATGGCAGCAGTCGGGAGTTCTGGCGGCAGTGACGGGCGTAGGGCTGTCGACGGGTTGACGGCCCTGGTCGCCGCCCCCTCGGGTGGCGGGAGCTCCGTCGACTGGGGTCGGGTTGCGATCGAATACGATCATGGACTTCCCGACGACTACAAGGAGTTCATCGGGATCTACGGGGAGGGTGTATTCGACAACTTCCTGTCTGTGGTCCCCCCGATTCCGGATGCCTACCCGAACGACCTCAGTGCGACGGTGAAGGGGGTGACCGACGACGCGCGGTTCACCGGAGAGGAAGAAGGGTTCTCCGACCCTGACCTTCTGATCGGGTGGGGTTTGACGACGGACTCCGACCTGCTGTGCTGGTACGCCGATGGTGACGACCCCAACGACTGGACAACTGTCCTGTGGCGTCGCCACTGGTCCGGCCCGGAGGCGTGGATGCAGTTCGATTGCGGCATGGTGGATCTGCTGTGCCGGTATGTTCGCCAAGAAATTCCACTGTTCTGGATCCCGGATCTCAGGTATTCGGGGTCGCGCTTCAACCGCTCTTGCGACATCAGGAGGTACCGGGGCACCGGGACGGATCTCTGGGGCCCTGATCCACTCGCGGGGTGATTCCTCTCGGTAGCGACGGTTTGGGGCTCGTGGGTCAGGAAGCTCAGGACTCGACGGCGTCGCGCACCAAGTCGCGCCCCCGGCGTCGGGGGTGCGAAGCCGGCGTCGTCCTCCGAGCGCATCGAGTCCCGCACCCGTTGCGCGTAGCGCTCGATCAGGCGGCACGGCACGCTGACCGTCGCGGCGACGTCCGAGTCCGGGACGCCGTTCAGGGCGTCGGTCACGCCGGTGATGTTCGCCTGTTTCAGCCGGTCGAGCAGGGTGCGGCCGCGTAAGCGCTGGCAGTGGGAGGTCTTTCGGATGTTGTGGGTGGATCGGATCGTTCAGGCAGTCGGGTGGCAGCCCCTCGGGCTGGTCATTGATTGGTCCGCTGTGGAAGGCGATTTCGGTGTGGCGCTTCCTGGTGACTACAAGCTGCTCTGCGAGGCATTCGGGCCGGGACAGTTCAGCGGATACCTCGATATTCTTCATCCGGACGGCAGGGATTCACTGGTGGGATACAACTGTCGACGACGATGCTGCGCTTGCGGCCGACGATCTTCTTGCCGGCGTCGATGCCCTGGGTCTCGGCCGGCACGCTGGGAGCGGTCTTGACGCTCTGAGCGTCGATCGCGCAGGCGGTCGGCTCGGGTGCCCGACCTTCCTTCTCGCGCACCAGGCGGTGCAGGCGGACGCCGAGCTTCTCGATCGTCCCGTCTGCAGTCCAGGCACTGAAGTGGGAGAATACCGTGGTGTGCGGCGGGAAGTCGTGCGATCGCCATCAAACTGGATGAATCACGTTGTGGGCGCCAGCACATGGCACACAGGAATGGGACATCTTGCTTCTATCGGGGCATCTCTGGCAGGCAACAAAAGCCCCAAATAGCTGCATCAACGACAAGAACGTCCTCTGAGTACGGACCCGTTGCTGCGACGAGCGGGGTGTCTGTACGGGGGCGGAAGACGGCCGACTCATCCGCTCTCATGCACTGACCCGCGTCCGGCCGGCATCGGCCGCGCCCCCGACGTCGTCGCGTCCTTGCGCGACGACGTCGGGGGCGCGAAGCCGTCGTCCTCCTCCGACAGCATGGTGCTGCGCACCCGGTGGACGTAGCGCTCGATCAGGTGGCACAGCACGCTGACCGTCGCGGCGACGTCCCGCTCCGGGACGCCGTCCAGGGCGTCGGCCAGCCCGATGATGTTGGCCTGTTTCAGCTGGTCGAGCACGGCCCGCCCGCCGGCGGTGAGCGCGACCTGGCGGGCCCGCCGGTCCAGCGCGTCCGGGGTGCGCTCGACCAGCCGCTGGCTCTCCAGGCGGTCGATCTGCCGGGTGACGTGGGAGGGCTTGACCATCAGTCGGGCGGCGAGGTCGCCCACCCGGCTGGCGCCGTCCGCCTCGGCGAGTGCGCGCAGCAGGTAGACGTCCGAGCGGGCGGCGGTGATGCCGGCCCGGGCGGTGCGGCGTTCGTGCTCCTGGGAGCGGGTCAGCAGGTAGGCGAGCGAGGCCAGTACGGCCTCCAGGTCCGCGGTGGCGGTCCGGTCGTCTGCGGAATCGTCCGCGGGATCGTCTGGGGCGTCCGACATGGGGGAACTTTAGCGAGCCGGTGCCCGCCACCGCTGCGGTGCCGACCGGTGACCGGATTTCGGACAGATTCACCGTCCACCCGGTGGCCCCTTTCGCCGACACGGACCGCGAGTTAGCGTGACAGCGAGTTAGTTGCTTTTGGCACGTAAATGCTCCGGGCCCGCACGCCCGCATGCCACCGCATGCCCGCATGCCACCGCACACCCACGTGCCGCACCGCCGCCCGCCCGTACGGCCGCACACCGTACGGCACCGCGGACCGACCAGGTCCGGCACAGCCAGCTCCGAGAGGGGAGCCCCCCATGGCCACCGCCGCACAGACCCCCCGCTTCACCCACCCCGCCGCCCGCGGCGCCTGCCCGTTCGCCCCGCCGCCGGCCTACCAGCAGGCCCAGCAGGAGGAGCCGATCAGCCGCATCTCGCTGTGGGACGGTTCCCCCAGCTGGCTGCTCACCCGCTACGAGGACATCAAGGCGGTGCTCTCCGACGCCCGCTTCAGCTCGGACTCCACCCGCGCCGGCTTCCCCTTCGTCAGCGCCGGCGCCCGCCAGCTGAACAACGGCCAGCCCACCTTCATCCGGATGGACGACCCCGAGCACGCCCGCCTGCGCCGGATGCTCACCGGCGAATTCATGATCAAGAAGGTCGAGGCGCTGCGCCCCGAGATCCAGCGCATCGCCGACGAACTGCTGGACACGATGACCGAGGGCCGCACCGAGGCCGACCTGGTCGGCGAGTTCGCCCTGCCGCTGCCCTCCCTGGTCATCTGCCTGCTGCTCGGCGTCCCCTACCAGGACCACGAGTTCTTCCAGGAGTGCAGCCGCGTCCTGCTGCGCCGCGACTCCGCCGTCGAGGACGTCATCGCCGCCCAGCAACGGCTGACCGGCTACCTGGAGGAACTCGCCGAGACCAAGCGCGCCCAGCCCGACGACGGCATCCTCAGCCGCCTCGTCGAGCGCGGCGAGCTCAACACCGCGGAGATCGGCGCGATGGGCCGGCTGCTGCTGGTCGCCGGGCACGAGACCACCGCCAACATGACCGCGCTCTCCGTCCTCGCCCTGCTGCGCAACCCCGCCCAGCTCGACCACCTGCGCCGCCACCCCGAGGCCGTGGCCGGCGCCGTCGAGGAACTGCTGCGCTACCTGACGATCGTGCACTCCGGCCTCACCAGGGTCGCCACCGAGGACGTCGAACTGGGCGGGGTCCGGATCCGGGCCGGCGAGGGCGTCGTCTGCATGGTCAGCACCGCCAACCGGGACACCGCGGAGTTCCCCGGCGGCGACGACCTCGACCTGACCCGCGACGCCCGCCGCCACCTGGCCTTCGGCTTCGGTGTCCACCAGTGCCTGGGCCAGCCCCTGGCCCGGCTGGAACTCCAGATCGCCCTCGCCACCGTGCTGCGCCGGCTGCCCGAACTGCGCCTGGCGGTGCCGTTCGAGGAGGTCCGCTTCCGCGGCGAGATGCTCATCTACGGCGTCCACGAGCTGCCCGTCGCCTGGTGAGCCCGGGCCCTGTCCGGCCGGACGGCACCCAGGCCCCCGCGTCCGACCAGGCCCCCGCGCCCGACCACACCCCCCCGCCCCCCGTAACCGCCCCGAAGGGAACCCCCATGTTCGTCCGGATCGACCAGGAGAAGTGCTGCGGCGCGGGAAGCTGCGTGCTCGCCGCCCCCGAGGTCTTCGACCAGCGCGACGAGGACGGCATCGTCGTCCTGCTCGACGCCCGCCCGCCGGCCGGCCTCCACCAGGCCGTCCAGGACGCCGCCGGAGTCTGCCCGGCCGCGGCGATCACCCTGGAACAGGTGTGACCGCTGCGCGCGAGGTCGCCGTCGTCGGGGCCGGCGCCGCCGGACTGCACGCCGCCGAGGCGCTGCGCCGGGCCGGCTACGAGGGCCGCCTGACCCTGGTCGGGGCCGAGCATGAGCTCCCGTACGACCGGCCGCCGCTGTCCAAGCAACTGCTCGACGGACAGTGGCAGCCCGAGCGGCTGGCCCTGCGCACCCCCGGCGCGCTGGAGGAGCTGCGGCTCGACCTGCGCCTGGGGGTGGCCGCCGAACGCCTGGACCGCGCGAGCCGCACCGTGCACCTGTCCGACGGGAGCCGGGTGCGCTGCGAGGCCGTCGTCGTGGCCACCGGCGTGCGCCCGCGCCGGCTGCCCGGCTCCGGTGGGACCGGGCCCGGCGGCGAGGCCCCGCTGCCCGGCGCCCACGTGCTGCGCACCCTCGCCGACGCCCTCGCCCTGCGCGAGGAACTGCGGTCGGGCGTAAGGCTGTTGGTGGTCGGCGGCGGGCTGCTCGGTGCCGAGGCGGCGGCCACCGCCGTCGGCCTCGGGGCCGAGGTGACCTGGCTGGTCTCCGCCGCCGTCCCGATGGCCGCCGTGCTGGGCGCCGAGACGGCCGCGCTGCTGACCGGGCTGCACCGCGAGCACGGGGTGCGGATCCGGCGGGGCGCGGCCGCCGAGGTGCTCCGGCGGCATGGCCGGGCGGCCGGCGTGCGGCTGGCCGACGGCTCCGAACTGGCCGCCGACGCCGTGCTGATGGCGATCGGCTCCGAGCCGGCCACCGAGTGGCTGGCCGGCAGCGGGGTGGCGCTGGAGGCGGACGGCGGGGTGTCCTGCGACGCCCACTGCGCGGCCGGCCCCGGCGTCTGGGCGGCGGGCGACGCCGCCGCCTGGCCCGACCCGCGCACCGGCCGGCGCCGGCGCCTCGAACAGCGCACCAACGCCGCCGAACAGGCCCTGCACGCCGCCCGCGACCTGCTGGCCGGCCCGGACGGCACCCGCCGCGCCTACACCCCGGTCCCGTACCTGTGGACCGACCAGTACGGCCTGCGGGTGCAGGCCTTCGGCAGCCCCGGCGCCGCCGACGGCTTCGAGGTGGTCGACGGCAGCCTCGCCGAGCACCGCTTCGCCGCCGCCTGCGTGCGCGGGGGCCGGGTCGCCGGCGCGGTGGGCATCGCCGCCGCCCGGGCCCTGCGCACCCTGCGCGCCCAGGTCGAGGCCGGCGCCCCCTGGCCGCCCGTCACCCACCGGGAGGCCGCGCCGGTCAGCTGAGCGGTACGCCCTCCCCGGGCGGGAGGGCGTACTGGGCCAGCCCCTCGCCCAGCGACCAGTCGGCGGGGGAGTTCTCGGTCAGGGTGACGAACACGTTGCGCGGCTCGGTACCCGCGTAGGCGTTGGCGAGCTCGGCGATCCTGCGGTAGAGGGCCCGCTTCTGCGCGTCCGTGCGCCCGGCGCGCAGCGTGACGGCCACGTAGACGATGCCCTCGTCGCGCCGCACCCCGAGGTAACCGCCGTAGCGCAGCGTGCCGTTGGCGCCGTCGTGGTCGGTGAGCACCTGGAAGTGGTCGTCCGGCGGGATCCCGAGCACCTCCACCAGCGCCCGGTGCACGGCGCGCCCCAGGGCGTCGAGCCGTCGCGGACCGGTTCCCAGTGTGTCGATGCGGACGAACGGCATGCCGACTCCCTCTCCGTGGACCGTCTGTACGTACCAGTAGGTACAGTCTCGGGTGGCCCCAGGGCAAGAGCCGACCCGGCGGTGCGGTGCGCAAATCGCTACATTGAGGACATTTGGCAGCTGTGTCAGGCACCGTGCGTCCATGCAAAGAAGGCAGACCGCCTTCGGAAAGGGTCCCCATGCGCCCCGCCCTCAGCCCCGCCGTCCTCGCCGAACTGCGCCGGCCCCGGCCCTACCCGGCGGTGTCCATCCTGATGCCCACCCACCGCCGCGAACCGGACAACGCCCAGGACCCGGTCCGGCTGCGCAACCTGCTGGCCGAGGCGAAGGAGCGGATCCAGGCCGACCCCGAGGTCTCCCGGGCCGGCCGGATCGACGTCATCGGACAGCTCGACCGGGCCCTCGCCGAGGTCGACCTGGTGCACGCCGAGGACGGCCTCGCCATCCTGGCAGCCCCCGGCGAGCACCGGGTCTGGTCGTTCGCCCGCACCGCCCCCGCCCGGGTGGTCCTGTCCGACACCTTCCTCACCCGCAACCTGGTCTCCGCCCAGGCCGCCGAACGCCCGTACTGGGTGCTGGCCGTCGCCGCCGACCGGGCCGTGCTGTGGGGCGGCGACCAGGAGCGGGTCGGCGAGGAGAGGATCCACGGCTTCCCGTTGGCGCGCACCTTCTTCGACAACCCCGACCCGGAACGCCGCGAGCGCATCGGCGACACCCCCAGCACCTTCCGCGACGAGGAGACCAAGACCTTCCTGCGCCAGGCCGACACCGCGATCGGCAAGGTGCTGGCCGCCGACCCCCGCCCGCTGTACGTGGTCGGCGACGCGCCCGCGCTCGCCCTGCTGGACGCCGCCGGGCCGATCGCCAAGGAGGCCACCGCCCAGATCCCGCACGGCGGCCTGGCCCAGGCCGACGTCGAGACCGTCCGCAAGGTGGTCGAACCCGCCGTGCGCGCCCACGCCGAGCGCGAGGTCGGCGACACCCTCGCCCGGCTCGACAAGGCCCGCGGCCGCCAGGAGTTCGCCGCCGGCCTCGACGAGGTCTGGCGCGCCGCCGCCGAGGGCCGCATCGCCCTGCTGGCGGTCGAGGAGAACTTCCGCACCACCGTCCGCGACGACGGCGACCACCTCGTCCCCGCCGAGGCCGACGAGCCCGGCGCCCGCGATGACGTCGTCGACGAGGTCATCGAACGCGCCCTCGACACCGGCGCCCAGGTCACCTTCGTCCCCGACGGCACCCTCACCGACACCCGCCGCATCGCCGCCGACCTGCGCTTCTGACCAGTCCCGTGCCGCGCCCGGACCCCTCACCGCCCGGGCGCGGCGGTGACGACCGAACCGGCGGCGACGATCGCCCCGCTGCCGATCCGCACCCCCGGCAGCACCGTCGCCCCGAGTCGACAGGGTGTCAGAACCGATGCGGACGGCGATCCACCGGAACCCGCCGCCGCCCGCCGGTGCGCGGAAAACGGGTTGGGCCCGGAGGGCGCGGGCTGCTACGGTCGGCCCAGCCGTGAGAGAAACGCGAGGAGGTGAGACCCATGAAGGCTGGAACCGGGTGGGTGCTCCCCCTTGTCGTCACGGTGGGCGATTGACGTTGGTGTCGCCCGGGAGCGCCCCAGACGAGGCACTTCCGAAAGGCAACACCATGAACTCTCCCCGCACCGCCCCGAACACCCCCGCCGTGACGCGGGTCTCGGACACCGAATGGCACGCCGTCCAGGACGGCCGGGTGGCCGGCCGCGCCGACGCCTCGCGCCGGCCCGACGGACGGCTGTTCGTCAGCATCGACGCCTGGCACGACGCCGTCTTCGACCGCCTCGCCGCCGCGCTGCCGGCCGACCTGCCGCAACCCCTGCACACCTTGGTCGACGAGACCGACCAGGACGCGCTGTCCGCCTGGCGGCGGGCCGGCTTCACGCCGGTGCGCCGCGAGTGGGGCTACCTGGTGCCCACCGACCCGCGGGCCACCGGGCTCGGCCCGGTAGGGCCCCCGGCAGGCGTGACGATCGTGCCCGCCGGCCGGGCCGAGGAGGGCCCGCTGCGCGCCCTGGAGCGCGTCATCCACGACGAGGTCACGGCCGGCGCCGGCTGGCAGGCGGTGCCCGCCCAGGTGCTGCCCCGCCCGGCCGGGACCATCGTGGTCGACCCCGCCGGGTACGCGGTGGCGCGCCAGGGCGAGCGCTACGTCGGGCTGATCCGGGTGACCCCGCCGCGCCGCCCGCGGATCGGGCTGATCGCCGTGCGCGCCGAACTGCAGCGCCGGGGCATCGCCCGGGCGCTGCTGGCCCACGCGCTGGACGCGCTGCACCGCGACGGCACCGCCACCGCCTGGGCGGAGGTGACGGAGTCCGACCGGGCCGCCACCGCCCTGTTCGAGGGCATCGGCGCCCGCCGCGCCGGCAGCACCCTGGAGCTCGTCCGCCGCTGACCCCCGCCCCGCGGCCGCCCCGGCCGTACCGACCGCACGGCCCGTACCGACCGTACCGAACGCACCGCCCGTACCGACCGCATCGAACGCACTGACAACGAAGAAGAGGTGAGGACCATGACCAAGACGACGAACGGCATCGAAGTCGAAGGCACCGTCATCGAGTGCCTGCGCAACGCCAACTTCAAGGTGGAACTCCAGAACGGGCACGTCGTGCTCGCCCACATCAGCGGGAAGGTCCGCAAGAACCACATCAAGATCCTCCCGCACGACCGGGTGCTCGTGGAGCTCAGCCCCTACGACCTCACCCGCGGCCGGATCCGCTACCGCTACCGCAACTAGTACCGGTGGCGAGGGTGGCCCGGCACGCTCCCCCGTGGCGTGCCGGGCCACCAGCGGTTCTGCCGGGCCGACCGGCCCGGGCACACCGCAGTGTCACCTCGTGGAGGATGCCAGGGCGCGCGGCGGCCGTGTTGTCACTGCGTCGCCACTTCCTTGGCAACGCGTCTACGCGCCGTCCGTGCCGCCCCCGGCCAGTGCCCGCTGTCGGTGTTCGCGGGGTGAGAGCCCGTAGGCGGCGCGGAAGGCGCGGCTGAAGTCGTCGGCGCGGGGCAGGCCCCAGCGGGCGGCGACGGCGTGCACCGGGGTGGTGCGGTGGGCGGGGTCCGCGAGGTCGCGGCGGGCCCGGTCCAGGCGTTCGGCGCGGATCCAGGCGGCGAGGGTGCGGCCCTGGGACTGCCGGGTGAAGACCCGGTGCAGGTGGCTGACCGAGACGTGGTGGGCGGCGGCGATCACCGCCGGGGTGAGTTCGGGGTCGTGGAGGTTGCGGCGCGCGAAGGCCCGCACCTGCCCGGCCAGCGCCCGGTGCCGGGCGTCGTCCGACAGCTCGCCGACGGCGTCCAGCTCCCCGGCCACCCAGGCCGCCACCAGGTCGACGGCGACGCTGCCCAGCCGGGCCGTCTCCGCCGGGCCCAGGACGGCGGCCTGCCGGTCCAGCCCGACCAGGAACTGCGCCAGCAGCGCCGCCGACCCCTCCCGCACCGAGAACCCCCGGCCCAAAAGGTCACGCAGCCGCTGCGGGGGCAGCGGCAGCAGCGACACCGGGAAGTCGATGCCCACCGCCTCGGTCCGCTGCTCCCCGCGGCCGGCGGCGGGCACCCCCAGGGCCCGCACCTCGTACGGGTGGGAGCTGTCCGCCAGGTAGAGGTCACCCCGCCCGAAGGTGCGCTCCCCGGTGCCGCGGCTGAGCGAGAGCCCGCCCGCGAGCGGCATCGTCAGGTGGTACGCCTCCGGGTCGGTGCGCCGCACCATCGCGGCGCTGCGCCGGAACCGGGTCGGCGGGAACGAGGATCTCAGGAGGGTCACCGGCCCCAGCTCCAGGCGCCGCATCTCCGCCCGGAAGTCATCGGCGTGGACGCTGGTCATCTCGCTGGCCCGGGTGCGCCCGATCAGCTCCCGCCAGCAGTCGAACCGCTCCCGCGCGGGCACACCCTCACCCCGGAACACGCTCTCCGCTCCCGCGGCCACCTCGCCGCCTCCCTTCCCGCTGCCACCCGGCCCGGCCGCTGCCGGACCGTCGACCGTAGCCGATCCCGGTCCGGATACCCGCCCGGGCCCCTCGCCAGGGCCCCGCTAGCGGGCGAGCAGGGCGCAGACGAAGTCCTCCTCGACGGCCCGCAGGTGTTGCAGCAGGTCGGGGTTGCCCGACTGGTTCACCTGCTCGGTGACGGAGAGGGTCAGACTGCGCCGCCCGTCCGGGGTGCCGACGCCGAGCTGGGTGTAGCCGGCGGTGTTGCCGGTGTGCCCGTACACCGTGCCGCAGCGGGTGCCGTACTCGAAGATCGCCAGCCCGGCGCGGTTGGTGCCCGGGCCGGCCGGCTCGGAGGCGCCCGGGACGAAGGCCCGCTGCTGCTCGCGGGTCGCCTCGCCGATCAGCGGGCCGCCCGCGTAACCGGCCGCGAAGGCGCTGAAGTCGGCGGGGGTGGAGACCAGGCCCCCCGAGGCCCAGGCGCCGGAGGCGCCGAACTCGGTGCTGACGTCCCGGGGCGCGGCGGGCGGCTGGACGGCGTAGCCGTGCAGGTAGGGCCTGGGCAGCCGGTAGCCGGCGGGCAGGCTGGTGTGGTCGAGCCCGAGCGGCCGGTAGACCTGGGAGGCCAGCAGGTCCTCGTAGCGCTGCCCGGTGGCGGCCTCGGCCATCAGGGCGACGGCGATGTTGTCGGAGTTGGAGTACTGGTAGCGGGTGCCGGGGGCGAACTCCAGGGGCCGGTCGGCGACGAAGTCCAGCAGGCGCCGGGAGTCGAAGACGTGGTGGGGGTCGGTGCGCAGCAGGTCGCCGAAGTCCGGGGCGGCGCTGTAGTCCGGCAGGCCGCTGGTGTGCTGGAGCAGCTGGCGCAGGGTCACCGCGCCCCAGGCGGCGGGCAGCGAGGGCAGCCGGGCGGCGATGGTGTCGTCCAGCCCGAGCAGCCCGCAGTCCACCAGCCGCAGCGCGACCGCGCCGCTGAACGCCTTGGCGGCGCTGGCCAGCCGCATGTGGTCGTCGGCCCGCGGCGGTCGGTCGGTGCCGAGCTGCGCCACCCCGGCCCGCAGCACCCGCACCCGCCCGTCCTCGCGCAGGACCGCGATGGCCCCGGGCGGGCCGTCGGGGCGGTCGACCAGTGCCTGCAGCCGGGCCCGCAGCGCCCGGTCGTTGTCCTCCCGGCCGCCGTTCCCGGCCGCGGCGCTGCCGGCGGGAGCCAGTGCCAGCGCGGCGGTGAGCAGGGCGGTGGCCGCCGCCCGTCGGGGTCGGCGGGTCGGCGGGCGGGGGTGGGAGCGCAGCGGCATGACGGGGCCTCCGAAGGGGCGGCTCGGCGGGTCGGTGGTGGGGTGACGCGGGGCGGCGGTCGACGGCCGCCACCCCGGCGGCAAGGGATCACCGGCCGGCGGCCCCGGGAAACGGCCGCGCGCCCGCCGTGACCCGCCTGGTCGAGCGGCGCCGACGCGGCGCCGACGCGTGCCGACGCGGTGCCGGGCCCGCGGGCTCAGGCCTGGAACGGCCCATCGTCGACGAAGGTGCGCAGCAGCCGGGCGAAGACCTCGGCGTCGGCGGCCGGCCAGGAGGCGAGGGAGTCCTCGATGCGGGCGGCCAGGCGGTCCCGGGTGGCCCGGACGGCGTCGTGCCCGGGGTCGGTGAGGACGAGCAGGGTGGCGCGCCGGTCGGCGGGGTCGGCTTCGCGGCGCAGCAGGCCCGCCTCCTCCAGGCGGTCGGCGCGGCGGGTCACGGTGGTGCGGTCCAGTCCGATCTCGCGGCCGAGGTCGGCGGCGCTGCACGGGCCGGTGCGGGCCAGGCCGCTGAGGACGGGGTAGGTGAGTTCGTCGAGGGCCTGCCCCAGGCCGTCGGTCAGCTGGGCGTGCAGGCCGGTGCGGGTGCTGCGGCGCAGCAGCAGTCCGAGGGCCTCGGCGATCTGGTGTCCGGTCGGATTCGTCACCCCCTCAGATTAGCGTGCGCCGGACACGCTTTTCCTGTAGCGTGATTTGCGTGCTTGAGGCACGAATTTGAGGTCCGTGCTCACCCTTCCGGAGGAACCCCGTGCGCCACACCGACATCACCACCGCCCTGACCGACCTGCTCCTCACCCCGGGCCTGGACCTGCACGAGGCCGTCGACCGCCACTTCGCCCCCGACTACCGCCAGCGCACCGACGGCCGCTGGGACGACCGCGGGCAGTTCCTGGCCCACATCGCCCACCTGCGCACGGTCGTGGCCGACGGCTCCGTCGAGGTCCACGAGGAACTCTGCGACGGCGCGCGCTACGCCGACCGCCACACCATGACCGTCACCAAGACCGACGGCTCCACCGTCCGCATGGAGGTCTACCTCTTCGCCGAGTTCGCCCCCGACGGCCGCTTCCGCCGGATCGAGGAGACCACCCTGCTGCTGGAGGGCGGCGAGCACGACCGGGATCTCGGCAGCGCCCGCTGAGAGCCGACCGCCGGCCGCTGAGCGGCCCGGCCCGGCGGGGGCTCACCGGCCCCCGCCGGCCCCACCTGCCGGCCGCTCGCGTCCAGCCCCCGCCTACAGCCGCTCGTCCGGACCCGCCTACGGCCGTTCGCCCGCGCCCTCCGTACCGATGCGCGGCATGGACGGCTCCCGGAGGGCTCCTTGCGCGGCGGTGGGCCGAACCGGCGCGGTGCTCCCTGTGCGCCGCCCCCGGCCGTCCGGACCGGCAAGCAGTCGCCCCGACGGCGGTCCGCCCGCCCCGCCCCCGCCGCCGTCCCCGTTCGCTCCCGCCGCCGTCCGCTCCCGCCGTCGGTTCGGGGTTCGCCGGGTCAGGGCCGCCCGCCGCCGGGCCCGGGTGCGCTCACCGGCGCCGCCGCGCCCACCAGCACCACCAGCTCGTGCCCCCCGGGGTTGGCCTGGACCGGCACGGTACGCCAGTTGTTGGCCAGCCAGACGTTGCCCGAAGGATCGATCCGGACACCGGTGTTGCGCTCCAGCCCGTCGAACGTGTACCCGGTGTCCGGCGGCGAGATCGGCTCGCCGGTGCGCGTCCCGGGCGGGCAGGCGGCCGGGTTGACGCCGCACAGCCGGGCGACGCGGTGGCCGCCGAAGTTGGCCACCCACACGGTGTCGTCCCCGTCCACGGCCACGCCCCAGGGCAGGAACAGGCCGCCGTTGGTGAACGGCGCGGGCGCCGGGGTCCCGTCCGCCCCGATCATGGTCACCGAGGTCCCCGGCCGCGGGCCGTCCTCACCGGCCAGCGCGTCCGCGAGGTCCCCGGCCGTGCTGTCGCCGCAGGGCACCGGCAGGATCCCGCTGTTGCTCACCCAGGCGTTGCCCCGGCTGTCGGTGGCCACGGCCAGCGGCCGGCGCAGGCCGGCCCCGGTCACGGTCCGCTCCAGCGTCCCGTCGGGGCCCACCACCTGGACGCTGTCACTGCCGTTGCCACTCACCCACAGCCGCCCGGCCGGGTCCACGGCCGCGCCGAAGGGCTTGTGCAGCCCCGGCGTGGCGATCTCCCGGGCCGAGGCCGCGTCGCCGTCCGGGATCCGGGCCACGCTGTCCGAGCCGCAGTTGGCCACCCACACCGTGCCGGAACGGTCGGCCGCCATGCCCTGCGGCTGGACGATCCCGGCCCCGCGCCAGCCCTGCGGCGGGGACAACACGGCGCCGTCCGCGGCGAACCGGGAGACGCTGCGCTCCAGCGGAGCCGGATCGATCGGGCAACCACGGCCCTGGAAACCGAAGTTGGCGACCCAGGCGGTGCCCTTCGCGTCGACGGTGATGCCGAAGCCCGCGCCGTACAGGCCGCCGCCCCGGTAGGGGGCGCCGGGGGCGTCCCGCCCGGCGGGGGTGAACTTCAGCACCGTGTCGGCGCCGCACACCGGGACGGCCGGGTCCGGGCCGTAGCGGTAGTTGTTGCTGACCCAGGCGTTGCCGTCCGCGTCGAAGGCGATGTTGCCGGGACCGTCCAGCTCATGGCCGTTGCCCTGGTAGCGCAGCGCCACCGTCCAGGCGTCCGGGGCCGTGGACAGCGCGGGCCGGTAGCGGACCGCGGTGCCGGCCAGCGCGAACAGCTCGGCGGCGTGGTGGCCCGGGTCGTGGGCGATGTCCACCGCGGCCAGCAGGGTGTCGCGCGGTCGCTCACGGCCCGGGCGGCGGGCCAGGTCCAGCAGCCGGTCGCAGGAGTCGCCGCTGACGCAGGACGCCAGCAGATTGGCCAGGGTGTTGAACTCGGCCATGGTGGACGTGAGTTCGCCGTTGGGCGGCGCAGCGAGCAGCGCAGCGACGCCGCCGGTGCCGGTGTCGGCCAGGTTGTGCGCCACTGCCGCGGCGTTCTGCAGCCCGGGGGAGGAACCGGCCACCCCGTCCGGGCCGGTGAACCGGGCCAGGGCGTAGGCCGTGGCCACCGTGGTCCGCTCGTTGACGACCAGCTCGGGCGGGGCGGCGGCGCCGCCGAGCACCGCGGCCAGCGTCACGGGCCCGCCCCGGCCGGGCCCGTCCGCCCTCTCCTCGGAGGGCCCCGGCAGGTCGGCCAGGACGTACAGCACCGCCCGCGCGTCCCGCGACCGACGGAACTCCAGGCCGAACCGCCCGTCCTCGCCGCTACGGGCCCGGGCCAGCACCCGCGGCCGCCCGCCCTCGCCCTCCCCGGCCTGGTACAGCGTCACCTGCGCCCCGCCGAGCGGGGTGTCGCCGCTGCGCACCACGCCGCACTGGTCGGCCGGCTCCCACCCGGCGTCCGGCGCGGCGTACGAGGGCGGCCCGGCGGCGATCCGGGCCAGCAGGGCGGCGGTCAGCAGGACGCCGTGGCGTCGGCGCATGGGGGCTCCGTTCGGTCACAGGGGGCGCTGGGGGAGGGGCGCGCCCGCTGGGGCCGCCGCCCTCCTGAGTGCCACATCACCGGGCCGCCCGCACGCGACCGGCCGCCGGAGGCGGTGGAAATTGCCCGGTACGGCCGAGTCCCGCCCCCGCCCCGCCGGGCGCGCCGCTGGGCGAGCGCTGCCGCCCCGCCGCCGTTCACCGCCGTTCGCCGCTGTCCACGCCGCCGTTCACCGCCGACTCGCCGCGCGGTACCGGCCAGTTGGCTAGACTGCCCCGGCCCGATGTGATCAAGAAAGGACAGGGATGATCATGGGGGGAACCTGGATGACCGCGACCGAACCCGACCCCGCGGAGCCGGCGTCGCCGCAGATACGCCAGGACATCCCGCACAGCGCCCGGATGTACGACTACTTCCTCGGCGGCAAGGACAACTTCGCCGTCGACCGCGAAGCCGCCGAGCGCGTCCTGACCGTCTTCCCCACCATGCGCACCGCCGTACGCGCCAACCGCACTTTCATGCACCGCGCCACCCGCGCCCTGGCCCGCCGCGGCCTGGACCAGTGGCTGGACATCGGCACCGGCATCCCCACCTCGCCCAACCTCCACGAGGTCGCCCAGGCCGTCGAGCCGCGCGCCCGGGTGGTCTACGCCGACAACGACCCCGTCGTGCTGGCCCACTCCCGCGCCCTGATGACCAGCACCCCGCAGGGCCGCACCGCCTACGTCCACGGCGACGTCCACGACCCCGCGTCGATCCTGGCCACCCCCCAGGTCGCGCAGACCCTCGACCTGACCCGGCCGGTGGTCCTGTCGATGGTCGCCCTGCTGCACTTCGTCCCGGACCTCGACGACGCCCACGCCATCGTCAAGCACCTCCTGGACCCCCTGCCGGCCGGCTCCGCCCTGGTCCTCTCCCACGCCACCGCCGAACTCGACCCGCTCGGCGCGCCCAAGGTCCAGGAGATCTACAACCAGGCCGGCACCTCCCTGCGGCTGCGCCCCGAGGCCGAGTTCGCCACCTTCTTCGAGGGCCTGGAGCTGCTGGAGCCGGGCATCGTCCCCGCCCACCGCTGGCACCCCGACGGCACCGACGGCACCGCCGAACTGCTGCCGGCCGACGTCACCGACGCCCAGGTCTCCTTCTACGCCGGCGTCGCCCTCAAGCCCTGACCCGGCTTTGCCGGCGCGTGTGAGGGGCCACGATTCCTGGCGGTTTCTAGCGGGCCCCTCGCACGCGCTTCGGGCTCAGCCCTCGACGGTCGAGACGTGCACCCCGTACACCGGCCCGGCCGGGAGCTCGGCGAGGAGCCGCTCCTGGGTGGCCGTCAGCCTCCGCACCAGCAGGACGGCGAAGACGGCGGCGGCCAGCTCCAGCAGGTCGGCGGCGCCCAGCCACAGGGCGGCCTCCCGGTAGGTGTCCGCGTAGGTGGCGTCCTGGTAGAACTGATCGCCCAGCCCGCCGACCAGGTGGGACCCCAGGAAGGTGCCCCACCAGAGGTTGAGCAGCGCCTGGGGCAGCGGCTCGCGCACCCCGAGCCCGTCGGGGCGGGCGCCGGCCTGCCAGACGTCGCCGGCGACCTGCCGGGGGAGCCAGAAGTTGGCGACCGGGATGAACCAGCCGACGATCGCCCACACCCGCGCGTAGCGGTGCCCGTGCGGGGCGAGGAACTCGGCGTTCACCCGTACCCGGTGGAACCAGGAGAGGAAGGCCATCGCCGAGAACACCAGCACCGCCCACTGGAGGACGCGGGCGGTGCCGATGAACCACTGTGCGTCGGCGAACGCCTCGCCGCTCACGGCGCTGCCGGTCATGAGGTCGTCGGACGCCACGAACATCAGGGCGTCGGCGTAGAGGGAGAACAGCGCTGCGGCACCGGCGGCGGCGAGCAGGACGGTCGCGGCGGTGGCGTCCGTGCGGGGGGAGCGGTACGGGGCGGGCGTGGACATCGGTGAGCGGGCTCCAGGGGCGGACGGGCCGGAATCGACGGAGCGTCACCCTAGGGTCCGCACGTTCGTTCGTACAGTCTTTTTCGTCAACGGCCCGGCCGCCGCCGGGATCCCGTCCGGGTGACGCGGGGGCGGTTCCGGCACCGGGCCCGGCCCCGGTCCGGTCTCCTGGAGCGGCTGACGGAACCCGCCGTCGCCGCACCGGGCGCCCCGCCCCGGAGGAGGAGTCCCGTGCCCTCGCCCTGTGACCCCCAGTACGCCCCCGCCGGCGACGTGAGCGCGGCGCTCATGGTGATCGACTCCCGGCTCAAGGCCCTCTACGACGGCCGGACCGAGACCGACCCGGAACACCGCAAGATGGTCGACCACCTCGCCGCGTCCATGGGCCCGGACGACTTCAGCGCCCTGCTGGAGGGCGCCTGCACCCTCATCTACCTGTACATGAACTGGCTGCGGACGGCCTGCGAGGACCACGGCAAGGACGTCATCGAGTACGTGGTGCCGACCCTGGTGGCCACCATGCGCATGATGCCCAGGACCTTCCGCCCCGAGGTCATCCCCACCATGGCGGGCCTGCTGGTCGCCGCCGGCAGCGGCCTGAGCCCCAACCTGTGGCGCGCGCAGTACGGGCCGTGGACGGACGCCGAGATGAACCCCCTGGAGGCCACCGCCACCCTGCTCGCCGAGTACGTCAACCGGATCTGCGGCGACGACCAGGAGTTCGCCACCCGCCTGATCACCGACGCCCTTTCCCGGGCCGACGAGGACGAGGACTGACCGGGGGGAGGGCTGACCGGGGACTGACGGGGACTGACCGGGGCTGACCGGCGGAGAGGGCTGACGGGGGATCACACGGACTGACCAGCCCTTCTCCAGGGCCTTCGCCCTCCACCCAAAAATATACCTTGGCGAAGGTATATGGCTGGAAAGCCACGGTGAAAGCAGTTGAGGGCAAGAGTGATGTCAGCTGCTCACTAAAATACCTTCCCAAAGGTATGTGGATCTCCTAGCATCGCTGCGATGCATGCCCCCTTCGGTCCGTGTCACTTGTCGGAGGACTCGTCGTGAAGCCTGAGAGCGCAGCCGTCCGTGCCCAGGGGCGCCCGGTGTCCCGGTTGTCCGGGGAGTGGGTGCCGGTGTTGTCGGAGGTGGTGGCGGTGCCGGTGGCGGCGCTGTTGCCGGGGGACTCCCCGCGGGAGGGGGGAGAGGATCCGGAGCATGTGCGCACGCTGGCGGAGGTCGGTCCGGCGCTGCCGCCGATCATCGTCCACCGGCCGAGCATGCGGGTGATCGACGGGATGCACCGGCTGCGCGCGGCGGCGGCCGACGGCGCGCTCGTCATTCCGGTGCGCTACTTCGACGGGCCGCGCCGGGACGCCTTCGTCCTGGCGGTGCAGAGCAACACCCGTCACGGCCTGCCGCTGTCACGGGCGGAGCGGCTGTCCGCGGCCGGGCGGATCCTCACCACCCACCCCCAGTGGTCGGACCGGATGGTCGCCGC
>NZ_JBHXEG010000051.1:0-64297 GCF_042724935.1 Kitasatospora sp. NPDC127060 | reverse complement strand
CGGGTGACGTACACCGAGGCGCCGAAGGTCTCCCGGCCCGGGTGCTCGAAGACGATGTCGACGTCCTCGCCGCCGGTGAACTCGCGGATCTTCGCGCCCAGGCGCTTCCACTCGCGCGGGTCCTGGTTGTTCTCGTCCTTCCAGAACCTGTAGCCCTCGGCCGAGCGGTCGATGATCGCCTCGGCGCCCATGGCGCGGCAGATGTCGGCCTTGGCGTCGCTGGAGACCACGCAGATCGGGGTGGCGCCGCCGGCCAGCGCGTACTGGGTGGCGTACGAGCCGAGGCCGCCGCTCGCGCCCCAGATCAGCACGTTGTCGCCCTGCTTCATGCCGGCGCCGTTGCGCGAGACCAGCTGGCGGTAGGCGGTGGAGTTGACCAGGCCGGGGGAGGCGGCCTCCTCCCAGGTCAGGTGCTTGGGCTTGGGCAGCAGCTGGTTGGTCTTCACCAGGGCGATCTGGGCCAGGCCGCCGAAGTTGGTCTCGAAGCCCCAGATGCGCTGCTCCGGGTCCATCATCGTGTCGTTGTGGCCGTCCGGGGACTCCAGCTCGACGGACAGGCAGTGGGCGACGACCTGGTCGCCGGGCTTCCAGGAGTTGACGCCGGCGCCGGTGCGCAGCACCACGCCCGCGAGGTCGGAGCCGAGCACGTGGTAGGGCAGGTCGTGGCGCTTGGTGAGCGGCGACAGCCGGCCGTAGCGCTCCAGGAAGCCGAAGGTGGAGACCGGCTCGAAGATCGAGCTCCACACGGTGTTGTAGTTCACCGAGCTGGCCATGACGGCGACCAGGGCCTCGCCGGGGCCCAGCTCCGGCAGGGCGACGTCGTCGAGGTGAAGGGACTTGCGGGGGTCCTTGTCGCGGCTGTCGAGGCCCGCGAACATCTGCGCCTCGTCCTTGTGGAGCGTGACCGCCCGGTAGGACTCGGGGAGCTTGATCGCCGCGAAGTCCGCCGACGTGGCGTCGGAGCTGAGGATCGCGTCGAGGATTTCCTGCATGGCTGCCTCCGAAGGCGTACCTGTGTGAGGGTCACAGGGCGTCTGGGGGAGCCGGGAGCGGACACCGGCTTCGCTGAGGTGGGTGGTTGGTTGTCAGTCGGTCGCCCGGTGGTGGTCCGGGCGGGTCTGCACTGCTGGTCTGGCACAGCTCCCGGGGTGTGGGAACGCCGGACGACGGCGCGCCGAGGTGGGGAGCCGCGGCGCCGCGACTGGTGAGTAACAAGGTAGTGGCACCCTGTGCCACTCGTAAAGACACCGGGTGTCAGGAATTCCGATGCCCCGGAACGGCGCGTGACGCGCGTGGAGCGGGCATGCCGAGGGCCCGCGCCGATGGTTCGGTGCGGGCCCTCGATATGCCTCTGACCTGCGGTTATTGGCCCCTCAGTGGTCCCGGGCGCCGCTCAGTGCGGCCCGGATGCTGTCCACCACGACGTCCAATGGAGCATCCGTCCGGGCGACTGTGATGAGCACCTCACCTCCAGGGCTGGCACTCAGTGCGCTCTCCGCCACCCCGTCCCCTGGCGTCCCACTGGCACCCGGTGCCACCACCGAACCCCGGCGTCTGGCACCCGGCTCGCTGGCTGCCCAGAAGGTCCGCCGGATCACCTCGAAGGAGTGGTCCAGCTGCGCCTCCACGTCACCGCGGCCGCCGGCCCGCAGCCAGCGACGCAGCACGTGGTTGTGCGCCGCGACGACCGCCGCCGCCGACACCTCGGCCAGCATCGAGTCGTCCTCGCCGCCGCGCTGCCAGCCCGACGGGATGGGCTCGCCGGTGTCGAAGCGGCCCAGCAGGTAGCGGGTGAACAGCCGCTCGTACCGGGCCACCACCGCGATCTCCCGCTCGCGCAGCGCCGGGACCTGACGGATCAGCTGGTACCGCGCGACCGACACCCCCGGGGTGGAGGCGTACATCCGCAGCACCTCCTTGATGCCGCGGCACACCACGTCCAGCGGGTGCTCCTCCGGCTCGGCGCTGGCCAGCAGGTCGGCCACCCGGACCAGGGTGTCGTCGTGGTCGGGGAAGATCGCCTCCTCCTTCGACCGGAAGTACCGGAAGAAGGTGCGCCGGGCCACCCCGGTGGCCGCGGCGATCTGGTCGACCGTGGTCTCCTCGTAGCCCTGCGAGGCGAACAGCTCCATCGCGGCCGCGGCCAGGTCCTGACGCATCTGCTGGCGCTGCGCCGCCGCCCGGCGGCTGCCCGGCCCGGCCTCCGGGCCGGCGCCCGCGGACGAGCCGGCCGTCCGGTCGGTGCCGCGCGGTCCGGCGGATTGCTGCGGGGTGGCTGACTGAACCCGATCCATGTCCGGAACGCTACACGGCCCGGGTGGCGCGCCCGCGGCCCTTCCCCGGTGCACCGGCGCGACCGGGCCGGTGACGGCCGGTCTGGGCCAGCGCGCGGACACCGCCCCCGGGGTCCAGCCGGTGCGGCCGACCGCACCGGCGCCGTACGGTTCCGTCCCCGCGTCGTACGGCAGCCGGCCGCCCCCGGCCCGTGAGGTGCTCACCGGCGCGCGTGGTCGCGGAAGCCGCGGCCGGTCTTGCGGCCCAGGCAGCCGGCCGCGACGAGGTGCTCCAGCAGCGGGGCCGCGGCCAGGCCCGGCTCGCGGAACTCCTGGTGCAGCACCTGCTCGATGGTCAGCGAGACGTCCAGTCCGACCACGTCCAGCAGCTCGAACGGGCCCATCGGGTAGCCGCAGCCCAGCTTCATCGCGGTGTCGATGTCGTCCACCGTCGCGTAGTGCTCCTGGAGCATCCGCACCGCGTCGTTCAGGTACGGGAACAGCAGCGCGTTGACGATGAAACCGGCCCGGTCGCCGCACTCCACCGGGTGCTTGCGCACCTTCGCGGTCAGCTCCAGCACCGTCGCGGTGACGTCCGGGGCGGTCAGCACGGTGGAGACCACCTCGACCAGCTTCATCGCCGGGGCCGGGTTGAAGAAGTGCATGCCGATCACGTCCTGCGGCCGCGAGGTGGCGGTCGCGCAGCTGATCACCGGCAGCGAGGAGGTGGTGGTGGCGAGCACCGCGCCCGGGCGGACGATCTTGTCCAGGGTGGCGAACAGCTCCCGCTTGACCGCCAGGTCCTCGGCGACCGCCTCGACCACCAGGTCCACCTCGGCCAGCTCCGCGTACTGGCCGACCGGGGTGACCAGCGCCAGCGCGGCGTCCCGCTGCTCCGCGCTCAGCCGGCCCTTGGCCACCGAGCGCTCCAGCGACTTCGCCAGCTGCGCCTTGGCCCGCTCGGCCTTCTCCTGGCTGCGGGCGGCCAGCAGCACCGGGTGCCCGGCCTTGGCGAACACCTCGGCGATGCCGGTGGCCATCGTGCCGGAGCCGCAGACGCCGACGGTGCGCACCGTGCGCCCGGGCACCTTCGGCCGGGCCGGGCCGGTCGCCGCGTCCACGGCCCGGGAGGAGCCCGGCGCCTCGTAGGTGTAGAAGCCGCGCCCGGACTTGCGGCCCAGCAGCCCGGCCGAGACCAGCTGGCCGAGGATCGGCGCCGGCGCGTGCAGCCGGTCCCGGGACTGCTCGTACATCGCCTCCAGCACGGTGCGCGCGGTGTCGACGCCGATCAGGTCGAGCAGCGCCAGCGGGCCCATCGGCAGGCCGCAGCCGAGCCGCATCGCGGCGTCGATGTCCTCGCGGGAGGCGTACTTGGACTCGTACATCGCGGCGGCCTGGTTCAGGTAGGCGAACAGCAGGCCGTTCACCACGAAGCCGGCCCGGTCGCCGGCCGCCACCGGCTCCTTGCCCAGGTCGCGGGCGAAGGCGGCGGCGTCCTCGGCGGTCTGCGGGGAGGTCAGCACGGTGCGGACCACCTCGACCAGCTTCATGGTGTGCACCGGGTTGAAGAAGTGCAGGCCGAGCACCCGCTCCGGGCGGGCGGTCGCGGCCGCGATCCGGGTCACCGACAGGGCGGTGGTGCCGGTGGCCAGCACGGTGGTCTCCGGGCAGATCCGGTCCAGCTCGGCGAAGACCTCCCGCTTCAGCTCCAGCTGCTCGGGGACCTCCTCGATCACCAGGTCCGCGTCGGCGGCGGCCGCCAGCGCGTGCCCGACCGAGATCCGGGCCAGCAGCGCGGTGCGCTCCTCGGCGGTGAACCGCTCCCGGTCGACCGCGTGTGCGGTCGCCTCCTCGATCCGGGCCAGCGCCCGGGCGGCGGAGTCCTCGGTGGCCTCGATGCCGATCACCCGGCGGCCGCTCCTGGCGACCGCCACCGCGACGCCGGCACCCATCGTGCCGAGGCCGACGACGGCCACGGTGGGGAAGGGACGCTCCATTTGTCCTGACTCCTAGTCGTGAAGGGCCCGCGCGTGCTCCGGCGGGCGGGCCGCCGCACCCGTGGGGGAACGGGGGCGGCCGCCGCCGGAGGAGGGTTCACGCGCGGGGGCTCGGGGAGTGACGGGTTTCCGGCAGACCGGGGCAGCGGCCGGTCCGCTCCGGCCGAACTGCGGGTGTGCCGTGGTGCTCAGGCGCTCGAAGGTGAAGGAAGCGGCTCTGACACGAGGAGGGAGACCCGGTCCGCCGCGGTTCGCGGCACCGACCGGTGAAGGAGCACCGCGCGGGCGCCGAAGACACGGCGACCGCGACCGCCCGCCGGTGCGGCTCCCGAAGCCCGGCAGTGGTGCGTCCGGCCACTGTAGCGAAGCTACTCACCGGTAGGAAGGGGTCGGAGGCGGAAAACCGTCCGGGCGGGGAGCGGCTTCCGCGGCACTCGTCCGCCGCCGCCCCGAACGGGTGAACGGGTGGACGGGCGTCCGTTTGTTCCACTCGATAGGGGAGTTACCGGCACCCGGTCCGCGGGGCAGCATGGCGGCATGAGCAGCGTCCCCGCCTCCCAGGCCGCCGAACCCGCCGAGCCGCTCGGCCCCGCCGCCCTCGCGGCCGCCGTCGCGCTGCCCCCGCGGGCCGAGCGCGCCGAGCGGGCCGAGCGCGCCGCCGACCGGCTGCGCACCGCGGCCGTCGAGGCGGTCGCCGTCACCTGGGTGGACAACGCCGGCATCGCCCGGGTCAAGGCCGTGCCGCTGACCGGCCTGGTGCAGGCGGCCCAGTGGGGCCTCGGCACCGCGCCCTGCTTCGACGTGTTCCTCGCCGACGACGCCATCACCACCAGCCCGCTCATCGGCGGCCCCACCGGGGACCTCCGGCTCTACCCCGACCTCGACCGGATCGTCCCGCTGGCCGCCCAGCCCGGCTGGGCCTGGGCCCCGGGGGACCGCCACACCCAGGCCGGCGGCCCGCACCCCGGCTGCCAACGGCTGTTCGCCCGCCGGATGGAGGCCGCCGCCGCCGCCCGCGGGCTGAGCCTCAAGGCCGGCATCGAGGTCGAGTGGGTGGTCGCCCTGGCCGGGTCCCCGCACGAGCCGCCGCAGTACCCGACGCACGGGCCCGCGTACGGCATGCAGCGGCTCACCGACCTCTCCGACTACCTGCGGGACGTCCTGCGCGCCCTCGGCGAGCAGGGGCTGGCCGTGCTGCAGATCCACCCCGAGTACTCCCCCGGCCAGTTCGAGGTCTCGGTGGCCGCCGAGGGCCCGGTCGCCGCCGCCGACACCTCCGTCCTGGTGCGGCACACCGTTCGTGCCGTCTCCGCCCGGCACGGCCTGCGGGCCTCCTTCGCCCCCGTGGTCGAGCCCGACGGCGTCGGCAACGGCGGGCACCTGCACCTCAGCCTCTGGCGGGACGGCCGCAACCTCGGGCACGGCGGCTCCGGCCCGCACGGACTGACGGCCGAGGCCGAGGGCTTCCTCGCCGGGGTGCTCCAGGCGCTGCCCGAGCTCCTGGTGCTGGGCTGTTCCAGCCCCACCGGGTACCTGCGGCTGGTGCCCCAGCACTGGGCCGGGGCCTACCAGTGCTGGGGCCTGGAGAACCGGGAGGCCGCGCTGCGGCTGGTCACCGGCTCCACCGGGGAGCGCGCCGCCACCGCCAACGCCGAGGTCAAGTGCTTCGACGCCAGCGCCAATCCGTACCTCGCGCTCGGCGCGGTGATCGCGGCCGGCCTCGCCGGACTGGAGCAACGCCGCGCGCTGCCACCGGAGTTCACCGGGGATCCGGCCGCCGCCGAGCCCGGTACGGTGCCCCGGCTGCCGCAGGGCCCGGCCGAGGCGATCGCCGCGTACGAGCACTCGGCGGTGCTGCGCGAGGCGCTCGGCGAGCCGCTCCACCAGGCCGTGCTGGCGGTGCGCCGGGCCGAGGCCGAGCAGTTCGCGGCGCTCGGCCCGGAGGAGGCGGTCACGGCGACGCGCTGGCGGTACTGAGTGGATGCCCCGGTGCCCGCGCTGGTCGACCACCACTGCCACAGCGTGGTGGCGGCCGAGCTCGCCGACGACGCCCTCGCCGGGCTGCTCACCGAGTCCGACCGCCCGCCCGCGCCCGGCTGTTCCCCCTTCGACAGCGCGATCGGCCTGGCCGTACGGCGCTGGTGCCCGCCGGCCCTCGGCCTGCCCGCGCACACCCCGGCCGCCGACTACCTGGCCCGGCGGCGCGAAGTGGGCGCCGCCGAGGCCACCCGCCGGCTGCTCGCGGCCGCCGGGCTGGACACCTGCATGGTGGACACCGGGCTGACCGCCGCCGCGGGCCGCGACCTGCTGCCGCTCACCGAACTCGCCGGGGCCGCCGGGGCGGTGGTGCGCGAGGTGGTCCGGCTGGAGTCGGTGGCCGAAACGGTGGCCTGCGGCGCCGAGGAGTGGCCCCGGGCCGTCGCCGAGGCGTTGGCGACGGCCGCCGGGGGAGCCGTCGCGGTCAAGTCGGTGCTCGCCTACCGGCACGGCCTGGCCGCCCCGGCCGAACGGCCCGGGGCGGCGGCCGTGGTGGCCGCCGCCGGGGCCCGGCTGCGCGCCGGGCGCGGCCGACTGACCGATCCGGTGCTGCTGCACCACCTGCTCTGGACGGCCGTGGACGTCTGCGCCGAGCTGGGCCTGCCGCTCCAACTCCACACCGGTTTCGGCGATCCCGACCTCACCCTGCACCGCGCCGACCCGTCCCTGCTGACGGACTTCGTCCGGGCCGCCGAGCCGAGCGGTGTCCCGCTGGTGCTGCTGCACGGCTATCCGTACCACCGGCAGGCCGCCTGGCTGGCCCAGGCCTTTCCCACCGTGTACACCGACCTCGGGCTGACGGCGTCCTACACCGGGCCGCGGGTGGCGGCGGTGCTCGGCGAGATGCTGGAACTGGCGCCGTTCGGAAAACTGCTGTTCTCCACGGACGCCTACGGACTTCCCGAACTGTTCCTGGTGGGCGCCGCACAGTTCCGGCACGGACTGGGTACGCTGCTCGCCGACTGGCAGGCGGACGGCGCCTGTTCGGGCCCGGACGCCCGGCGGCTGGCACAGCTGGTCGCCGCCGACAACGCGCGCCGGCTGTACGGGCTGCGGTAACCGCCGGGCCGATTCTCGCGTACATGCCCACGACCGACAGCTCGTCGGCGAACCATCACTTTTTAACAATCTCCAGCTCTGTTGCGGCTGTTGACCAGCGGAGCGTTAACCTCCGTTGTTGGTCTAGATGTGACGATTAGATGACTACCTCTTGCGCATATCAGCGAATATTCATTAACGTCCCGACCATCCCAGCGCACCTGCCCCACGCAGTTGCCGGATGACGACTCGGGAGGGCCAACCCCAATGAGAGTTCCTCGGATCAGCCGGACCCGGTACGCGGCAGTGGGCGTCGTGCTCGCCACCGCCGGAGCCCTCGCACTCCCGGCCGGCAGCGCCGTCGCGGCCCCCAGCGGTGACCCGACGACCGGTCCGCTGATGAGCTACGTCGTCAACACCAAGGCCAACCACGGCCAGGTGCAGAAGGTGGAGAAGGCCATCGCCGGCCTGGGCGGCACCGTCGTCCAGTCCTACGAGCAGGTCGGCGTCGTGGTCGCCCGCTCGAACGACACCAAGTTCGCCGAGAAGCTCCGGCTGGCCAAGGGCGTCGACTCGGTCGGCGCCAGCCGCACCAAGGGCATCCTCGCCTCCGACCAGGGCACCGCCGAGGCCGCCGCCGAGCCGGCCGGCGCCGCCGCCGGCCAGGAGCCGTACGAGCCCAACCAGTGGGACATGCGCCAGATCGGCGTCGACAAGGCCCACAAGCTCTCGCTCGGCAGCCGCAACGTCACGGTCGGCGTGCTGGACTCCGGCATCGACGCCACCCACGAGGACCTGGCCGCCAACGTGGACGCCTCGCAGTCGGTGTCCTGCATCGACGGCAAGACCAACACCGACTGGAAGGCCTGGCAGCCGACCAGCAGCGACCACGGCACCCACGTCGCCGGCACCATCGCCGCCGCCAAGAACGGCAAGGGCATCATCGGCATAGCCCCGAACGTGAAGCTGGCCGCGGTCAAGGTCGTCGACGACGGCGGCTTCATCTACCCGGAGAACGCGGTCTGCGGCTTCGTCTGGGCCGGCGAGCACGGCTTCAAGGTGACGAACAACAGCTACTACGTCGACCCGTGGATGTTCAACTGCCCGAACGACAAGGACCAGGCCGCGATCTCCGAGGCCATCCGCAAGGCCGTCGCCTTCTCGCAGCGCAAGGGCGTCCTCAACATCGCCGCCGCGGGCAACGAGAACATCGACCTGGCGCACAAGACCACCGACGTCTCCAGCCCGGACGACACCACCCCCGGCACCCGCCCGGTCACCAACGACTGCCTGTCGCTGCCGACCGAGCTGCCCGGCGTGGTCGCGGTCTCCGCGGTCGGCGTCAACGGCGACAAGTCGTACTACTCCAGCTACGGCAAGGGCGTCGTCACCGTCGCCGCGCCGGGCGGTGACGCCCGCTACCAGATCCCGGACACCCCGGACAAGAACGGTCGCATCCTGTCGACCATCCGCGGCGGCAAGTACGGGTACATGCAGGGCACTTCGATGGCCACCCCGCACGTCACCGGCGTGGTCGCGCTGCTCGCCGGCACCTTCCCGTGGGCCAGCCCGGACGAGCTCACCGAGCTGCTGACCAACCAGGCCGAGTCCCACGCCTGCCCGACCGGCGAGTACAACCCGGGCGGCACCGGCCAGTTCAAGGCCACCTGCGAGGGCGGCGCCGACGACAACGGCTTCTACGGCGCGGGCATCATCAACGCCGAGAAGGCGGTCCAGTGGTGGCGCTGACGCGCTGCTGACCACTGAGCGCTGAGCATCGGACGACGAGCTGGGGAGCGGGGCCACGGGCCCCGCTCCCCAGCGGCGTTCCCGGCTCAGCCCTCGAAGTGGTGCTCCCAGACCGTCTCCACCGACGGCTTGCCGTGCAGGTCCGGCACCTCCTGCAGCCAGGCCGGCCGACCGGCCCGGGTGCGAGCTGCCCGCCGCAGCTCCGCCTCGCGCAGCTGCTCGGGGGTGGCGAAGCCCTCCGGCAGCCATTCCGCGGAGAGCACCGCCCGGGCGGCCAGGTGGGTGACGTAGGCGTGCCGGACGGCGTCCACCGAGTCGAAGCCGGGCTCGTCGGCCAGCCACTCGTCCGGGACCAGTGCCAGCACCTGCTCCAGCAGTTCGACCGTGACCAGCGGCCCGAGGTCCTCGTCGGCCAGTCGGACGTCCGGGGCGCAGCCGCCCAGCGCGTGGGCGCTGAGGTCGTACCGCTTGCCGACGGACGCCCCGGCGGTGGCCCAGCGGTGGTGGAAGATCAGCGCGGCGCCGTTGTCGATCAGCCAGAGCCGCCGGTGCCAGACCACCAGGTTGGGGTTGTGGACGGTCCGGTCGACGTTGCCGGTGAGGGCGTCCAGCCAGACCACCCGCCCGGCCTCGGCGGAGTCCACCGGGATCATCCCGGGCCGGTAGTCCGCGGCCCCGGGCAGCAGGTCCATCCCGAGGTTGAGGCCGGCGCTGGCCTTGAGCATGTCCTGGATCTCGGTGTCCGGTTCGTCCGCGGCCACCGCCGGATCGAAGTCCACCAGCCGCAGCTCCGGCACCCGCAGCCCGAGCCGCCGGGCCAGCTCGCCGACGATCACCTCGGCCACCAGCGCCTTGCGCCCCTGGGCGGCGCCGGTGAACTTCACCACGTACGTCCCCAGGTCGTCGGTCTCCACGACGCCCGGCACCGAGCCCCCGGCCCGCAGCGGGTCCACGTAGCGCAGCGCAGTCACCAGATCGAGCACAACCGTCACCCTATCCCTTGGGCCCGTCGGCAGGCTCCCGCCCTCCGGGCGCACGGCGGGAGCCTGCCGACGGGCCCAGGGCGTCGCGGGCGCGGCCCTGTGATTGGCTTGCCGGTGCGAACGGTACGGCGAAGCGGTACCCACCAGACGAGGAGAGCACGGCATGGGACAGGTGCAGGCCACCACCGAGCGGGTCTACGACGCGGCCCCCGAGCGGGTGTACGAGGCGCTGGCCGACTACCAGGTGACCCGCCCGAAGCTGCTGCCCGCGCAGTACAGCGAGTACGAGGTCCGGGTCGGCGGCACCGGCGCCGGCACCCAGGTGCACTGGAAGCTGCAGGCCACCGAGAAGCGGGTGCGCGACTGCCTGTTCACCGTCTCGGCGCCCTCGCCGGACCAGCTGGTGGAGAAGGACGCCAACTCCAGCATGGTGATCACCTGGACCGTCGCGGCCGCCGGCGAGGGCCGCGCCAAGGTCACCGTCACCGCCACCTGGCAGGGCGCGACCGGCATCGGCGGCTTCTTCGAGCGCACCTTCGCCCCCAAGGGCCTGAACCGGATCCACGACCAGGTGCTGGCCAACCTGGCCGACGAGGTCCGCTGACCCGGATCCCGTTCCGGATCCGCTGATCCGGATCGGTTGACCGAATCGTCCGGAGTTTCGAGCGGCTCGTCCGCCCGTACGAGCCGAAAGCCGTACGGGTGGACGGCCCGCCACCTGCGGGTGACGAGGGCCGCCCGGCGCGGGGGAGCCATCCTAGGCTCGCCGCCGTGCATATGACGATCCTTCACATTTCGCAGCCGGTGGACGGCGGAGTCGCCCGCGTCGTCGTCGATCTGGTCCGGGGGCAGCGCGAGGCCGGGCACCGGGTGCTGGTCGCCTGCCCGCGCGGCGGCCGGCTGGCCGAGGAGGCCGCCGCGGTGGGCGCGCTGGTCCAGGACTGGCCCGCCGACCGCTCGCCCGGCCCGGCCACCGCCGCCGAGGCCTGGCGGCTGCGCCGGATCGTCCGGGCGGCCGGACCGGACGTGGTCCACCTGCACAGCGCCAAGGCCGGGCTGGCCGGCCGGATGGCCGTGCGCGGCGCGGTGCCGACCGTCTTCCAACCGCACGCCTGGTCCTTCGCCGCCGTGGACGGTGCGATGGCCGCCGCCACCCTGCGCTGGGAGCGCTTCGCGAGCCGCTGGGCGCACCGGCTGCTGTGCGTCAGCGTCCAGGAGCGGGCGGACGGCGTGGCCGCCGGGGTGCACGCGGACTGGGCGGTGGTGCCCAACGGCGTGGACGTGCGCCACTACGCGCCCGCCGACCGCCGGGCCGCCCGGATCGCCCTGGGGCTGGACCTGGACGCCCCGCTCGCGGTCTGCGTCGGGCGGCTGTGCCGGCAGAAGGGCCAGGACGTGCTGCTGGCCGCCTGGCCGGAGGTGCTGCGCCGGGTGCCCCAGGCCCGGCTGGCGCTGGTCGGCGGCGGGCCGGCGGAGCAGCGGCTGGCGGAGGCCGTCCGGGAGTCGGCCGAGCCCTGCCGGATCCGGCTGGTCGGAGACGTGCCGGATCCGCGCCCGTGGCTGGCGGCGGCCGACCTGGTGGTGCTGCCCTCGCGCTGGGAGGGCATGGCGCTGGCCCCGCTGGAGGCGATGGCGGCGGCCCGGCCGGTGCTGTTGACCGACGTGCCGGGGGCCCGGGAGTGCCTGCCGCAGGCGGAGCGCGCGCGGTCGGTGGTGCCGCCCGAGGACGCGGAGGCGCTCGCCACCCGGATGGCGGAAGGGTTGTCCGATCCGATCGAGTGTGAGCGACGCGGTGCCCGGCTGCGTGACCACGTGGCCGCCCGGCATGACGTTCGTACCGTGGTCGAACAGGTGGACGCCCTGTACCGGCATCTGCTGGGGGCCGGACCGGCGGCCGGGCGGCGCCGGGCCCGTGTCCCAGAGCGGATCTGATCGTTTCACATGCCGTGAATCCCCGCCGTTCCGGCGCTGGCGCATTCGCACCCTCAACCGGATAAGGACGAGGCATCAAATCCGAAATACCTATTAATGGGCGGCTGGAATGAAACGGCAAGTCAACTTCCAGCCCACATGGCTAGGTTCGGTATTGTCGGATTTTGCCTGCTTCGCTCCGATTTCATCCCGGAAACTCGCGTCCGGGCTCTTCGCGGCCGCTTCCACGGTGACCAGCAGTTCCGCGATCAGCCCCCTCGCAGGAGAACCGAAAGCCGCCAGCGATAGCAGGTGCTGTCAGGACCGCGCCCAACGGGCCGGGACGGCCGCCCCACGCCTATCGGTGCCGGGGCACGCCACCCCGGGCACACAGCAGGGGAGTTCGTGCGCTGATGACCATTGACCACGACAGTGTGCCGCGATCCGGCGGGCCCCTGTCCGGACCGCGTCTGCCCGGCGCCGGGGTGCTCGACCGGCCGACCGGGGCGACGTACAGCCGGGCGGTGCCGTCGTCCCGGCGGCACCGCCGGGCTCCCCGGTCCCGGCTCGCCCTGCCGCTCGCGCTGGTCCAGGTCGACGCGATCGCGCTCTGCACCGCCGCCGGCGTCGCCAACCGGGCGATCGACCCCAGCGTGCCGCTCGCCCCACTGCTCGGCGTCGCCGCCGTCCTGCCCCTGCTCCTGTTGCTCTACCTGGCCGGCGGGCTCTACCGCACCCGGCTCACCCTGTCCGTCCTGGACGAACTGCCCGCCCTGGCCGTCCGGGCCGTGGTCGCCACCGCCTTCGCCGTCACCCTGGCCGGCTGCCTGGACGGCCGCTGGCCCGACTGCGGGCCGGCCACCCCGGCCCGGCTCACCGTCCTGCTCGGCGCCCAGCTGCTGATCGCCACCGTCGGCCGGGCCGTCCTCTACCACCTGGTCCGGCGGATCCGCCGGGGCCGCCCCAGCCCCGTCCTGGTGCTCGGCGCCGGGCGGCTCGGCCGCAAGGTCGCCGCCGCGCTCAGCGAGCACGGCGAGTACGGGATGCGCCCGGTGGGCTTCCTGGACGCCGACCCGCCGCTGCTCGCCGAGGACACCGACCTGCCCGTCCTGGGCGGCCGCGAGGTCCTGGAGCGCGAGGTCCGCCGACTCCGGATCCACCACGTGATCGCCACCGCCGGCGCGGCCGACGAGGCCGAGACCGCCGCCGCCCTGCGGGACGCCGTCCGGCTCGGCTGCCAGGTCTGGCTGGTGCCCGCCCTGCGCGAGTACGGCTCGCTGCCCACCGCGCCGATCGCCGGTGGGGACCACCTGTGGGGCTTCCCCTGCCTGCGGCTCGGCAGCCCGGCGATGCGCCGCCCCGGCTGGGCCGCCAAGCGCGCCCTGGACGTCACCGCCGCCGCCCTCGGTCTGCTGCTGCTCGCCCCCGTCCTGGTGCTGTGCGCCCTGGCCGTCCGCTTCGACACCGGCCCCGGGGTGCTCTTCCGCCAGCAGCGCACCGGCCTGGACGGCCGGGTCTTCACCGTGCTGAAGTTCCGCACCCTGCGCCCCAGCAACGAGCACGAGTCGGCGACCCGCTGGAACATCTCCCAGGACCACCGGATGGGCGCCGTCGGCCGCCTGCTGCGCAAGAGCTCGCTGGACGAGCTGCCGCAGCTGTGGAACGTCCTGCGCGGCGACATGAGCCTGGTCGGCCCGCGCCCCGAACGCCCGTACTTCGTCATGCGGTTCAGCCAGGCCTACCCCGAGTACGCCGACCGCCACCGGGTCCCGGTCGGCCTCACCGGCCTCGCCCAGGTCAACGGCTTGCGCGGGGACACCTCGATCGAGGAGCGGGCCCGCTTCGACAACCGCTACATCGAGAGCTGGAGCCTCTGGCAGGACGTCAAGATCCTGTGCCGCACCGCGGCTCTGATGCTCCACCCGGACGGGAGCTGACCCGGCGTGGCACTGACCCTCACGGCCCTTCCGCGGCCGGTATTACGGCGGGCCCTGCCCGCCCTCGCGGACCGGCCCAGCGTGCTGGCCGCGGCCACCGTGCTGCTGGTCTGCGTGCCCACGGGGGAGAAGGACGTCACCGCGGCCGTCCACGTCACCGCCGCCGACGTCGCCTCGCTCGCGCTGGTCGCCCTCACCGCGCTCAACCTGCTGCGCGGACGGCTGCCCGCGATCACCCGCACCACCTGCGCGCTGTTCGGCGGCATCGTGGTCGCCGCCGCCGTCGCGACGGCCGGCTCCATCGACCCGGCCACCAGCATCACCGGCTTCGTCCGGCTCACCCAGGTGTTCGTCCTGGTCCCGGCCGCCGTGCTCTGCTCGCTGCGCGACCGCACCGACCAGCGGCTCGTCCTCGGCTCCTTCGTGCTCGCCGCGCTGATCCAGGGCGTGGTCGGCGCGAACCAGTACCTCACCCGCACCGGCGCCTCCTACACCGGCCAGCCGATCCGGGCCGTCGGCACCTTCGGCGCGCTGGACATCATGGCGATGTCCACCGTGGTCGGCTACGGGCTGCTCGCCGCCCTCGCCCTGGCCCTCGGCGAACGCGGTCCCGGCGGCAGCGTCCGCCTCCGCCGGGCGATGTTCGCCGCCGCCGCCTTCCTCGCCTTCCCGCTCGCCGTCTCCTTCAGCCGCGGCAGCTGGATCGCCACCGGCGCCGCCGCCACCGTGCTGCTGCTGCGCGCCGACGCCCGGCTGCTGGTCCGCAGCGCCGTCCTGGGCCTGGCCGCCGCGGTCGTCCTGGTCGGCGGCCTCGGCCTGGGCACCTCCGGCGTCACCGAGCGGCTCAGCTCGATCGGGTCGGTCTCCGCCGCGCCCGACCAGTCCGTCTCCGACCGCTATGACCTGTGGTCCACCGCCGGGCGGATCTGGCAGGACCACCCCGTCCACGGCGCCGGACCGAAGGCCTTCCCCAAGCTGCGCGACAGCCACGCCCCGCTGCGGCTGTCCTCCGGCAGCGACGCCGCCGACTCCACCATCGGCTTCCAGCGCGAACCGCTGCTCTCCCCGCACAACATGTACTTCCTGGTGCTCAGCGAGCAGGGCCTGATCGGCATCACCGCCTACGCCGCGCTCTTCCTCGGCCTGCTGCTCGGCTGCCTGCGCAACCGCCGCGGCACCACCCTGGCCGCCCTCGCCCTGCTCACCTGGGTGCTGGTCGACTTCCTGTACGCCGACATCGGCGGCACCACCACCGTGCTGACCTCCGTCGTCCTGGGCCTGGCCGCCCGGGCCGCAGCCCAGGGGGCGGTCCGTCCCGAGCCGACCGGGCCCGCCGGTGCCGCCGCCGACGGGCGGGCGACGGCCCTGTGACCACCGACCGGCCCGCCGCCCTCGCCTCGCCCCTCCCGGCCCCGCGCAGCGTCCCCGTCCAGGCTCCCGGGCCGGACCCGGCGCCCCGGCGCGGCTTCCTCGCCAAGGCCTTCGGCATCACCGCCGTGCTCAGCGCGGCCGGCTCCGGCCTCGGCCTGCTGCGCGACCTCCTGCTGGCCCGCTACTTCGGCGCCAGCCAGGGCACCGACGCCTTCCTGGTCGCCTGGACCGTCCCGGAGACGGCCGCACCGCTGCTGATCGAGGACGCCATGTCCTTCCTCATGGTGCCCGCCTTCGCCCTCGCCCTGGTGCTGCGCGAGGAGGAGCCGGACGCCCCCGACCCGGTCCGCCACCTGGTCCGCGCCACCCTCCCCTGGCTGCTGCTCGCCCTCAGCGGGCTCGCCCTGGCCGCCGCCCTGGGCGCGCCCCAGCTGGTCGAGGTGCTCGCCCCCGGGCTGCCCGACCCGGGCCTGGCCGTGGCCTGCACCCGGATCACCGCGGTCACCGTGCTGCCCTTCGGGGTGGCCGGCTACCTGGCCGCCGCCCTGCGCGCCCACCACAGCTTCACCGCCCCGGCCGGCATCTACGTCGCCTACAACCTGGGCATCCTGGCCCTGCTGTTCGGCTTCCACGGCCTCCTCGGCGTCCGCTCCGCCGCCCTGGGCGTGGCGCTCGGCAGCCTGCTGATGGCCGGTCTGCTGGTCGGCCCGTTCCTGCGGTACCTGCGGTCCGGCCAGGCCGCCACCGGCCGCAGCCGGCGCAGCCGCAGCACACTGGTACTGATGCCGCTGGCGCTGCTGCCGGTGGCGGCCTTCACCCTGACCCGGCAGTCCCAGGTGTTCGTCGAGCGCTACCTCGGCTCGGCGCTGCCGCCCGGCACCATCTCGCACCTCAACTACGCCGCCAAGGTCTCCCAACTCGCCATGACGGCGGGCATCCTGATCTGCACCGTCACCTTCCCGCTGGTGGCCCGGGCGCTCGCGGCCGGGGACCTCGCCGCCGCCCGCGACCGGGTCGAGAAGGACCTCGGCCAGGCCGCGGCGGTGGTCCTGCTCGGCACCGCCTTCCTGATGGCCTGCGCGCCCTCGACGGTCTCGCTGCTGTTCCAGCGCGGCGCCTTCGGCCCCGGCGACACCGCCGCCACCGCCGCCGTCATCCGGGTGTACAGCTTCGGCCTGCCCGCCCAGGCGCTGATCGGCGTGATGATCCGCCCGTACTTCTCGCTGCGGCCGGTGGTCCGCCGGGCCGACGACCCGCACACCGGGGACGGCGGGCGCCGGCTGCTGGACTGGTACCCGGTCGCCGCGATGCTGCTCGGCCTCGGGGTGACCGTCACCGTCGGACTGCTCGCCACACCGCGCTTCGGCGCCCTCGGCCTGGCCGCCGGCAACGCGACCGGGATCACCACCACCGCCGCACTGCTGCTGCACGGCCTGGTGCTGCGCGGCATCCCGCTGCGGCTGCGCCGGGTGCTCGGCGGCCACGGCCGACTGGTCGGCGCCGCCGCCGGGGCCACCGTGCTGGGCGCCGCCGCCGCCGGCCTGGCCGCCGATCCGCTGCTCTCGACCCTCTCCGGGGGCCTCACCGTGGCGCTGGTCTTCGCCGTCCTGGGCACCGGGCTCGGTGCCCACGAGGTGCGCGGCCCGGTCCTCGCCGCGGCCCGGGCCGTGGGCCGCACCGGGCGTCCGCGCCCGTCAACCGTCGCCGATGAAGGGAAGTTTCCCCATGGACAGTGAACGGGGAATCGTCCGTTCAGCCCAGGCGGGGGTCACCAACGCCCCGCCCGACCGGGCACGACTGCCCAGGAGTCGCCGCCCGGCCGGCGGACCCGCGCTGCCCGGGTCCCCCTCGCCGTGGATCCTGATGTACCACTCGGTGGCGGTGGAGAAGGAGGACCCGTACCAACTCACCGTCAGCCCCGAGCGCTTCGCCGAACAGATCGCCTGGCTGCACCGGCGCGGCCGGCGCGGCGTCTCGGTCCGCGAGCTGATGCGGGCCCGCGCCCAGGGGCGGGACGACAAGCTGGTCGGCCTCACCTTCGACGACGGCTACGCGGACTTCGCCCGGTACGCCGTGCCGATTCTGCAGGCGTACGGCTTCACCGCCACCGCCTACGTGGTCGCCGACCTCCTCGGCCAGGACAACGGCTGGGACACCGAGGGTCCGCGCAAGAAGCTGCTCACCGTCGAGGAGGTCACCGAACTCGCCTCCGCGGGTTGGGAGATCGGCTCGCACGGCCTCGGTCACCAGGCGCTGCCCGGTCTGCCCGCCGAGGCCCTCGCGGTGCAGACCCGGGAGAGTCGGCGCCTGCTGGAGGAGGTCGTCGGTGGCCCGGTCACCGGCTTCTGCTACCCGTACGGCGCCGTCGACCTGCCCGCCACCGCCGCTGTGCGCGACGCCGGGTACGACTACGCCTGCGCCATCACCCACTCCCCGCTCACCGGCCGCTACGCCCTGCCCCGCTGCTACGTCGGAGACCGGGACGGCGCCTGGCGGCTGCGTGCCAAGAAGGGCCGGCACCGGTTGCGGGACGCCGTCACCGAACTGCGGCGCAGCCGCAGGGAGCGTCGGCCGTGAAGGTGCTGCACATCGTCACCGGGCTCGCCTCCGGCGGGGCCGAGCGCCAACTCCACCTGCTGCTGCGCCACCTGCCGCCGCACCAGCGCTGCGAGGTGCTCGCGCTGACCAACCCCGGCACGGTCGCCGACGCGCTGCGCGCCGACGGCGTGACCGTCCACCACCTCGGCATGCGCGGCAACCGGGACCTCGGGGCGCTGCCCCGGCTGGTCCGGCTGGTCCGGGCCGGCCGCTACGACCTGGTGCACACCCACCTCTACCGGGCGCAGCTGTACGGTCGGCTGGCCGCGCGGCTCGCCGGGGTGCGGGCGGTGGTCTCCACCGAGCACTCGCTGCATGCCGGGGTGATCGAGGGCCGGCCGGTCACCCGGGGCGTCAAGGGCCTGTACCTGGCGGCCGAACGGCTCGGCAGCACCACTGTCGCGGTCTCCCGACAGGTCTCCCAGACCCTGCGCTCCTGGGGTGTCCCGCCGGCCCGGATCGAGCTGATCCCCAACGGCATCGACACCGCCGGCTACCGGCGCCCGCCCGCCGAGCGGGCCGCCGCCCGCCGCCGGATCCGGGCCGAACTCGGCCTGCCGGACAGCAGTTGGGTGGTCGGCGGGGTCGGCCGGCTGGTTCCCGGCAAGCGCTTCGAGGTGCTGCTGGAGGCGCTCGTCGACCTCGATCGGGGGACCAGGCTGATGCTGGTCGGCGAGGGTCCCGAGCGGGCCGGACTGGAGCGCCGGGCGGCCGAACTCGGCCTCCGGGACAGGCTGGTGCTCACCGGCGAGCGCGACGACGTCCCCGACCTGCTGGCCGCCATGGACGTGCTGGCCGCGCCGTCCACCGCGGAGACCTTCGGCCTCGGCGTGCTGGAGGGCCTCGCGGCCGGGCTGCCGGTGCGGCACAGCGCCTGCCCGGCGCTGGACGAACTTCCGCCCAGCGCCGCCCCGCAGGCCCGCCGGATCCCCTCCGAGCCCGCCGCGTACGCCGCCGCGCTGCGCGACCTGCGACAGCTGAGCGGCCACACCGCCGACCCGCTGCCGCACCCCCCGGCCGTCGGCCACTACGACATCGCCCGGGTCGCCGCCGACCTGGGCGCCCTCTACGACCGGCTGGCCCGCGTCTGACCGCCCGCCGCCGGAACCGCCGTACCAGACCCAAGGAGCCACACCCATGACCACACCGCGCCGAAGCGCCCGCCACCTGGTCCGCCGCTGGTGGCCGGTGGCGCTCGCGGTGCCGCTGGGCGCCGCGGCCGGCGCCGGGTACGCCGTCGTCTCGCACCCCTCGTACTCCGCCACCGCCTACGTCCTCGTGGTGCCGCAGAACCCGGGGGAGGCGTCGACCGCGACCAACTTCGCCCAGGCGTACGGGCGGCTCGCGGGCCAGCCGCAGGTGCTCGCGGTCGCTGCCGCCGAGACCGGCCGCACCCGGTCCGAGCTGGAGGCCCAGGTGGCCGGGACGACCTCCCCGGACGCCCCGATGATCGAGATCACCGGGACCGGCCGGCGCGCCCAGGAGGCCGCCCAGACCGCCGACGCGGTGGCCCGCTCGCTGGTCGCCTTCGCCAACACCAGCAGCAAGGACACCAACGTCCGGCTGGTGACGCTGGCCCCGGCCGCCGAGCCGGACAAGCCGACCACGCCCTCCGCCAAGCTGGACGTCGCGGTCGGTGCCGCGGCCGGGCTGCTGCTCGGGTCGCTGGTGCTGATGACCCGTCGGCGCGGCGGCGCGGAGACCGCGGCGGTGCCGGTGGCGGCGGCCCCCGAACCGAGCGGGCCGAGCGGGGCCGAGGCCGCCGTGGAGACCGCGGCGAGCGTGGCGTGCGCGGCCCCGGCCACGCCCCGCCCGCGCAGTGAGGAGCCGGGCGGCAAGGCCCGGCCGAAGAACGAGCCGAAGGCCGGTGCGACGGCCGAGCCGAGGACGGACCCGAAGACCGAGCCGAGGACGGACGCGAAGACCGAGCCGAGGACGGACCCGAAGACCGAGCCGAAGACGGACGCGAAGACCGAGCCGAAGGCCGACCCGAAGGCCGGGACCGGGGCCGAGCCCAAGCCCCTGACCAAGGAGAAGAGCGCCTCCGGGAGCGGACGATGAGCACCGAGACCCGCGCCGCCGGCCTCCCGGCCCAGTCGGCCGCGCCCGTCTGGACCACCGAGCTGCGGCGCGAGGACGACGCCCTGGACACCGTCGCCGAGGAGTGGGACGAGCTGGCCGCCCGGTGCCGCACCGCCACCTTCTTCCAGGCCGCCGCCTGGCAGTGCTCCTGGTGGCGCCACTACGGCCGCCCCGGCGCGCTGGTGCTGGTGCTGGTCCGCCGGGACGGCCGGCTGGTCGGCGCCGGCGCGTTCATGCGGCGCGGCGGCCCGTTCGGCGGCCTCACCGGCCTCGGGGCCGGGCTGGTCGACTACGGCGACGTCCTGCTGGACGACGACTGTGCCGACCGGGCCGCCGCCGAGTTCGCCGCAGCCCTCCCGCTGACCCGCCCCTGGCACTGGCTGGAGCTGCGCGAGGTGCACCCCGAGGCGGCGGTCCAGCGGGTGTACGAGCACTGGCGCGGGGCCCGCCGCCGCTACCAGGACTCGCTCTGCCAGTACCTCCCGGCCGTTCCGATGGAGCGGCTGCTCAAGCGGGTGCCCGGCAAGACCGCCCAGCGCAGCCGGGTGAAGCTGCGCAAGATCGCCGAGGCCGGGGTGCGGGTCCGCAGCACGCCGGTGGACGAGGTGCCGGCCGCGCTGGAGGGGCTGCTGCGGCTGCACTTCCTGCAGTGGCAGGAGCGCGGGGTCACCGCCGAGCACCGCACCGAGCGCTTCGCCCGGCACCTGACCGAGTCCACCACCGGCCTGGTCGCCACCGGCCGGGCGGCCGTCCACCAGTTCCACCTGGACGGAGAGCTGGTCGCGGTCAACCTGCTGCTGCTCTGCCCCTCCTTCGGCGGGCTGTACCTGTACGGCGCGCACCCGGTGCTGCGCGAGCGGCTGGACATCGCCGGGCTGCTGTTCAGTGCCGCCCTGGACGAGACGGTCGGCGCGGGCATCCCGGTGCTCGGCCTGCTACGCGGCCAGGAACCGTACAAGCAGCGCTGGCGGCCGGACCGGCTACCCAACCAGCGCCTGCTGCTGGGCCCGGCGGGTGCGGCCCCGGCGGCCGCCGCCAGGGCCGGCGCGGTGCTCGCCCGGCAGGCGGCGGCGCACCAGCTGCGCACCCGCTTCCCCCGGCTCAAGGAGGCCCTGCTGGCCCGCCGCCGGGCCTGACGCCCGGTCGTGGCCCGGCGGTCAGCGCCGTGACGGGGTGCCGGTCGCGGACGGGGCGGGCGACGTACCGGCCGAGGGGCTCGCCGTCGCGCCGGGCGGGGTCGGTACGGCGGGGACGCTCGGTACCACCGGTACCACCGGTACCACCGGCACGATCGGGGTCGGGGGCACCGTCGGCACCGCCGTCGGCGCCCCCGCCGAACCGGCCATCAGCTGCTTGAACGCCGCCGCCGAGCGCGGATTGCTCCGGCACTGGAAGAAGCCGTGCGGGCAGTAGTCGGTGACGGTCTGGTAGGCGGTGTCGTGGGTGCGCATCCAGTCGACCATCCGCCGGACGAACTCGGGATTGTCGCCGTTGCGGAACAGCCCCCACTCCGGGTACGAGACCGGCTTGCCGCGCTTGGCCGCGAACTCCACCTGGTCCTGGAGGCCGTACGGCTCGCGCACGTAGTCGTCGAAGGTGCTCCCGGCCGGCTGGTCGTAGCTGTCCATGCCGATGATGTCGACCACGTCGTCGCCGGGGTAGCACTTGGTCCACGGGATGGCGTCCAGGCCCCGGTTGGGAGTGAAGTCGAAGCGGAACCGCTGCCCGGGCACCGAGCGCATCACCCCGACGATCCGGCGCCAGTACGCCTTCCACGCCGTCGGGTCGGGCTTGCAGCGGTGGGTGTAGGTGACGCCGTTCATCTCCCAGCCGAGGGTGATCACGGTGTCCGCGCCGCCGAGTGCCACCAGCCGGCGGGCGAGTCGGAGGAAGTGGCTGTCGAAGTCCCCGCGCGCGCCCCGGCCGAGCAGCTTGGCGACCTCGCCGTCCGGCACGTTCGCCTCGTTGGGCACCAGCATCGGCACCCCGAGCACCAGCTGCCGGGACGGGTCGGCCAGCCGCCACTGCGACCACAGGCCGAGCACCACCGGCTCGCCCTCGATGTCCGCCCAGCCGTTGCCGGCCAGGTAGGTGTGGCCGACCTGCAGGTTGGCGTTGCCCAGCCACTGGGCGTACTTGCCGATCTGCGGGATGTAGTCGTCCCAGGAGCCGACGAAGGCGCCGAACGGGGGCTCGTGCTGGGGCCGCTGGACGGGCGGGCGGGGGGCCGCGCCGCGCGGCTCGAAGGCGTCCGAGGAGAGGCTGTGCCGGTCGGTCTGGCTGAGCGGCGTCCCGGCCGGGACGCTGGCCGTGGCCATCAGCAGCAGAGCGGCGGCGGCCAGCGTCAGGCGGCCGATGCGCATGGTCTCTCCTCGGACGTCGCGGGAGCGGGGCGGGCGGTGACGACGTCGACGGACGGTCGCGCCACGCTCGCCGACAGTAGGCCCGGCAGGGGAGGGAGAAGCCGAATGTCACCCTAAAGTGGGCGATATTCGAACGCCGTCTGCCGCAACCCCCGTCCGGCCCGGCCCCGTGTATCAGCTCTGTAACGGTCCGGCGGGGCTGACGGCGCCCGTCGCGGAGGGCTCCGCCGATCGGCCGGGGGGCCGACGGCGCAGGTGGGCGGGCGGGCGTACGGGACGGACGCGCACCGTCCGGCGTGCGATGGCCGGGACTCCCGGGCGGCGATTCCGGGCTGACTCGCGCGGCCGGCGAAAGGTACGCTCCGGCCGTGTCCTGGAAGCCGCCGCGCGTACTCACCCCCCGGTCGATCCTGCCTGCCCTGGCGGTGATGCTGGTCCTTGCGGCCGGTGCGGCGGCGCACGCGAACAAGCCGGTGCCGTTCGGCGACCGGGTGGCGGGGCCGGGCGACGCGGAGGCGACGCCGGTGAACTCGCAGTCGGTCAGCTCGGCCGACCTGGACCTCAAGGTGGTCGGCCCCGGCCTGGAGGCGTACCACAAGCAGACCGGCGAGCGGGCCTGGTCGTACCGCCGGGAGGGCGCCGAGGCGCTCTACCTGGCGATGGCCGGGGACAACGCGATCGTGGTCTGGGACGACGGCCTGGTCACCTCGGTGCGCCCGGGCGACCACGAGGTGCGCTGGCACCGCGCCGTGCCGGGCCTCGCGGACTACCTGCGCGCCGACGGCGAGCCGGGCGCGGACAAGCGCACCGACGCCCAGCGCAAGGAGACCGCCGTCCAGCGGGCCGCGGCCGCGCTGCACACCGTCCAGCGGGACGGCTCGCCCTGGCTGGCCGTGGTGACGCCCAGCCTGACCATGGGCCTGCGTGACGTCGACGGCGACCTGCGGTACAACGACCGGCCGTCCAACGGCTGCCTCTTCGACCCGCTGCGCACCGTGCACACGGGCTACGCCGTGCTCATCCCGCGCACCTGCACCAACGGCAGCGGGGTGCCCGTCTCCGGCGGCATCACCGGCTACCGGCTGGACAGCAACGGCTGGTCGATGATCACCGGGCCGACGGCGACGGTGAAGGTGCTGGACAACAGCCGGGTGGAGATCGCCGACGGCCCGATCGTGCCGCCCAAGGTCTTCGACACGAAGGCGGCCGCACCCGAGACGGCCTGCGCCAACCCGGACGCGCCGTTCGCGGCGGTCCGGCCGAAGGACGGCTGCACCGACCCGTCGGCGAGTCCGACGACGGCCCCCGCCGCCCCGGTGGACCCGGCCGCCCAGACGGCCGCGACGGCCTCCGCGGGCGACCAGACGGCGCCCCAGCAGTAGCGGAGGGCCCGCGGGTACCCCAGGGCGGTACGCCCCCGGGGCGTTCCGCGTGGCCCGGTAGACTGGCCGTCATGGCTATCTTCTCCGGGCAATAGCGGGCGGCGGCGCCGAGTTCCACCGCGCCGACCGCCGATGAAGCCCCGTTCCCGCTTCCCGCCCGGGCCCGTACCCGGCCGCCCGCCCACGTCCCAGGAGTAGTTCCAGCCATGATTTCCGCCAACGCCCTAGAGCTGCGCGCCGGTGCCCGGATCCTGATCGAGTCCGCGAACTTCAAGGTCGCCGCCGGCGACCGGATCGGTCTGGTCGGGCGCAACGGCGCCGGCAAGACCACGCTCACCAAGGTGCTGGCCGGCGAGGGACTGCCCGCCGCCGGTACCGTCACCCGTTCGGGCGAGGTCGGCTACCTCCCGCAGGACCCGCGCACCGGTGACCTGGACGTCCTCGCCAAGGACCGCATCCTCTCCGCCCGCGGCCTCGACACCGTGCTGAAGAAGATGCGCGAGAACGAGGAGCGGATGGCCAACGGCAAGGGCGCCACCCGGGACAACGCGATGAAGAAGTACGCGCGCCTGGAGACCGAGTTCCTCACCAAGGGCGGGTACGCCGCCGAGGCCGAGGCCGCCACCATCGCCGCCGCGCTGGGACTGCCGGACCGCATCCTCGGGCAGCCGCTGCACACCCTCTCCGGCGGTCAGCGCCGCCGCGTCGAGCTCGCCCGGATCCTGTTCTCGGACTCCGACGTGCTGCTGCTCGACGAGCCCACCAACCACCTGGACGCGGACTCGATCGTCTGGCTGCGGGACTTCCTCAAGACGTACCGGGGCGGCTTCATCGTCATCTCGCACGACGTCGACCTGGTCGAGACGGTCGTCAACAAGGTCTTCTACCTGGACGCCAACCGCTCCGCGATCGACGTCTACAACATGGGCTGGAAGCAGTACCAGCAGCAGCGCGAGGACGACGAGAAGCGCCGCAAGCGCGAGCGGGCGAACGCCGAGAAGAAGGCCGCCACCCTGAACGCCCAGGCCGACAAGATGCGCGCCAAGGCCACCAAGACGGTCGCGGCGCAGAACATGGCCCGCCGCGCCGACAAGCTGCTCTCCGGGCTGGAGCAGGTCCGGATGAACGACAAGGTCGCCAAGCTGCGCTTCCCGGACCCGGCCCCCTGCGGCAAGACCCCGCTGACGGCCAGCGGCCTGTCCAAGTCCTACGGCTCGCTGGAGATCTTCACCGACGTCGACCTGGCGATCGACCGGGGCTCCCGGGTCGTCGTGCTGGGCTTCAACGGCGCCGGCAAGACCACCCTGCTGCGGATGCTGGCCGGGGTGGAGGCGCCGGACACCGGCGAGGTGATCCCGGGCCACGGCCTGAAGATCGGCTACTACGCCCAGGAGCACGAGACGCTCGACCCGGACCGAAGCGTCCTGGAGAACATGCGCTCGGCCGCGCCGGACACCGACCTCGTCCAGATCCGCAAGATCCTCGGGTCCTTCCTGTTCTCCGGCGACGACGTGGACAAGCCGGCCGGGGTGCTCTCCGGTGGCGAGAAGACCCGACTGGCCCTGGCCACCCTGGTGGTCTCCTCCGCCAACGTGCTGCTGCTGGACGAGCCCACCAACAACCTCGACCCGGCCAGCCGCGAGGAGATCCTGGGCGCGCTGCGCGAGTTCTCCGGCGCGGTCGTGCTGGTCACCCATGACGAGGGCGCGGTCGAGGCGCTCGACCCGGAGCGGATCATCCTGCTGCCGGACGGGGTCGAGGACCTGTGGAACCCGTCGTACGCCGATCTGGTCTCGTTGGCCTGACCGGAAGTAGACGCCGCCTCCGCTTTTCGGACCAGAAAATCTAGTCCTTTCGGCGTGTCCGGGAATGAAGAAGACCCGGATTCCGTTTAAGCACTTCCCGTCGGCCCGCCACTTGATCGTGGTCGGGCCGACGCTGCTGATCAGCTCTTTCTCGGCATCCGGCGGCATCGGCCCGGGGGCGTGCACTCTGCGTGAGCGCCCTGGTGCGCTCGGATCACCACCGCAGGACCACGCATTTGCGACATCGACCTTGTCGAATGGGTGGCCAGGACGCGGTGGATGGGTGATCATGGGAATCTGACCGAGCAACGCTACGAGGAGGCACGGGTGGCCGAGACTCTGAAAAAGGGCAGCCGGGTGACCGGTGCCGCGCGTGAGAAGCTCGCGGCCGATCTCAAGAAGAAGTACGACTCCGGGGCGAGCATTCGCGCTCTCGCGGAGGAGACCGGTCGTTCGTACGGCTTCGTGCACCGGATGCTGAGCGAGTCCGGAGTAATCCTCCGGGGCCGCGGTGGTGCCACGCGGGGCAAGAACAAGGCGACTGCCGGAGCCGGTTCCTGACGGTCCGTCAGCTCTGAGCTGGATGGCGCGGCGGCAGGGCGCCGGCCGAGGAGACGACAGCTGACCGCAGCTGGGCGTCCGCCCTCGGGTCGAGCGGACCGGCCGCCGATCGTCATGTCCGGACCGGGGCCCCCGTGCCCGTTCCGATCTTTCCGGGCCGGGGCCTGCCCGTCCGCGCCCAGGTTTGTTACTCTCCGGTAGCCACGTCCCCCGCCACCGGAGGTTCCCGCATGACCGCCCCCGCCATCGACCCGCAGGCCCCGAGCTGGGAGCGGGACGGCGTCCGGCTGGAGATCGACGGCGAGCTCGCCGTCGTCACCCTCTGTCAGCCCAAGCGGCGCAACGCCCAGTCGCCCGCGCTCTGGCGCGCCCTCGCCCAGGCCGGCCGTGAGCTGCCCGGCACCGTGCGGGTCGTGCTGCTGCGCGCCGAAGGGGTGTCCTTCTCGGCCGGCCTGGACCGGGCCATGTTCACTCCCGAGGGCATCCCCGGTGAGCCCACCTTCCTGCAGCTGGCCGGCTCCGCCGACCAGGAGCTGGACGACGCCATCGCCGCCTACCAGGAGGCCTTCACCTGGTGGCGCCGTGCCGACCTGGTCACCATCGCCGTCGTCCAGGGCCATGCCGTCGGCGCGGGCTTCCAGCTCGCCCTCGGCTGCGACCTGCGGGTGGTCGCCGACGACGTGCAGTTCGCGATGAAGGAGACCTCGCTCGGACTCGTCCCCGACCTGGCCGGAACCAAGCCGCTGGTCGAACTCGTCGGCTACGCCCGGGCGCTGGAGATCTGCGCGACCGGCCGCTGGGTCGGTGCGGAGGAGGCCGTCGCGACCGGGCTGGCCAACCTGGCCGTGCCCGGCGCCGAGCTGGACGCCGCCGCCCGGGACCTCGCCGCCGCGCTGCTGGCCGCGCCGCGCGGGGCCGTGATCGAGACCAAGGCGCTGCTGCAGGGAGCCTCCGGACGGTCGTACGACGAGCAGCGTTCGGCCGAACGGGCGGCCCAGGCCCGACGGCTGCGGGAACTCGCCGGAATCGGCGACTGACCTCCGCGTCTCCGCCCGGAGGCCCGGCCCAGGGGAAAGCCCCGGGGCCGGGCCTCCGGCGTTCCCGTGGGTGCGCTCGGCGGGCGGGGTCCGTGGCGAAATGCCAGAGTTGGGGAGGTTTGCGATATAGCTGGAGCCGCTACGAGGGAGATGCGCCCCATGCCTGACACTCCGACGCCCGCGACCATGCACAAGAACCCCGGCGGTGCGCCGACGCCCGGCCCGCACACCGGTGCCAGGCCCGCCTCCGGCGCGGGCGGGGAGGGCGGTCGGCCGCCCGCCGAGCGCGGCCGTACGGCGCTGGCGGTAGGCGTGGTGGAGAAGATCGCCGGGATGGCCGCCCGAGAGGTCACCGGCATCCACGCGCTGGGCTCCGGCCTGGCCCGTACCTTCGGCGCGATGCGGGACCGGGTGCCCGGCGGCAAGTCCAGCATCGGGCGCGGGATCAAGGCCGAGGTCGGCGAGAAGCAGACCGCCATCGACATCGCCCTGGTGGTCGAGTACGGCGTGGTGATCCCCGAACTCGCCCGCCAGGTACGGGAGAACATCATCGACGCGGTCGAGCGGATGACCGGCCTGGAGGTCGTCGAGGTCAACATCGCGGTCAACGACGTCCACCTCCCGGACGAACCGGAGTTCGAGGAGGAAGAGGAACCGGTGCCGGCACCGGGGCAGCGGCCCAAGCTCAAGTAGCACCCGGCCGCGGGGCCGCCCGGGGCTTTCGGCGCCGGCTTCCGGCGGAGGACGAGGGAGTAGCGGATGAACCTGGCCATCGTCGGCCTGGTGGTGGGCATGGCCCTCGGCTTCGCCGGGTACTTCGGCGGGTTCGCGGCGTTCCTGCTGGTGGCGGCGCTCGGACTGGTCGGCTTCGTGGCAGGGCGACTGCTGGAGGGTGACATCGACCTCGGCGACCTCGGGGACCTGCTCCGCGGCCGCGACCGGCGGCACTGATGGGGGCCGTCGTCCCGGCCCCCGCCCCTGCCCCCGGTGCCGCGCGCCGGGGGCGGTTGCGGGTCGCCGACCGGGTGTACGAGCGGATCGCCGCGCAGGCGGCCCGGGAGGTGCTCGCCCAGGCCTGGGCCGGACGGTCGGTGAAGGGGGCGCCGCCCCGGGTGTCGGTGGCCCGGCCGGGCAGCACCGTGACCGTCCGGGTGGCCGTCGAGCTGCCCTTCCCCGCCGACCTCGCGGGCCTCGCCCGGGGCGTACGGGACCGGGTGGCGGCGCAGGTGGTCGGGCTGACCGGGACGAAGGTGTCCGAAGTGGTCGTGGTGGTCGAGAAGTTGGTCGCCGGGGGAGCGAGGTGAGTACGGACCTGGAGGCCCCCGGACCGGTGGCGGCCGAGCGGCCGGGCAAGGTGCCCCGGCTGCGGGCGGGGCGGGCGGCCACGGCGGCGCTGGTCGCCACGGTGGTGCTGGTGGTGGCCGGGGCGCTGCTGTACGACACGGTCGCGGTGCGGGCCGGGCAGCCGGCCCGGCGGTGGCGGGCGCAGATCGCCGACGAGCTGGCCACGCGGCACCTGGACGACCTGTGGGTGCTGGTGGGGGCCGGGGTGTCGGCCCTCGCCGGGGGGTGGCTGCTGTGGCTGGCGTTCGCGCCCGGGCTGCGGCGGTGGCTGGTGCTGCGGCCGTACGGGGGGACGGCAGCGGCGATCGAGCGGGCCGGGATCGGGCACCTGCTGGCGGACCGGGCCGCCGGGCTGGACGGCGTCGACCGGCTGCGGATCCGGGTCGGGCGGCGGCGGGTGCGGGTGTCGGTGAACGGGCCGGTGGATCCGGCGGCGGTGCAGCGGCAACTGCGCGAGGAACTGGCGCGGGTCGGGCTGGCTCGGCCGCTGCGGCTGGACGTGCGGTCCTGGCGCGGGTCGGCCGGTGTGGTGGCGGACGGCGCGGTGGCCGACGGTGGGCCGGAACGGGCGGGGGAGGCGTCGGAATGAGGCGGACGGTCGTCAACCGGGTGCTGCTGGGGCTGGTGGGCGCGGTGCTGCTGGGCGTCGGGGTGCTGGTGCTGGCGGGCGGGCTGGACCTGTACCGGCGGCTCGGGGTCCACCCGCCGGGCTGGTGGCCGCTGACCTCCCCGGACCAGCCGGTGGTCAGTGCGCGCTCCCGGGGGCGCTGGGTCGGCTCCTCGTGGTGGTGGCCGACGGTGATCGGCGGGCTCTCGGTGCTGGTCCTCGGGATGGCCTGGTGGCTGGTGGCCCAGCTGCGGCGGACCGGGCTGGCCCACATCGCGGTGCCGACGCCCGGGGTGGGCGGACTGCGGATGCGGGTGAACTCGCGGGCGCTGGAGGAGGCACTGGAGCACGGCACGGCGGTGCTGCCGGAGGTCGAGCGGGCGGGGGTGCGGCTGGTGAGGGCACCCGGGCATCCGCGGCTGCGCGGCGCCGTGCGGCTGACACCGGGCGGGGACCCGGTCGGGCTGGTGGAGCACTTCGAGGACGGGCCGCGGGCGGACGCCGTACGGAGCCTGGGACTGGCGGAGCTGCCCGCCGACCTGCGGATCCGGGTGCTGCAGGAGGCCCCCGCCGGGCGGCGGCGCCGCGGCCGGCGGGAGCGTCGTCAGCTGGAGTAGGGGCTCGGACTCAGAGCGAACGGAGGGCGCCGCCGTCGACGGGGACCATCAGGCCCGTCAGATAGGAGGCGGCGGGGGAGAGCAGGAAGGCGGCGACCTTGCCGAACTCCTCGGGGGTGCCGTAACGGCCCAGCGGGATACCGGCGCTGTGCTGGGCGCGGGCGGCCTCGGGGTCCGCGGCCAGGGCGTCGAGTTCGCGGACCCGGTCGGTGTCGATCCGGGCGGGGAGCAGGCCGAGCACCCGGATGCCACGGGGGCCGAGTTCGTCGGCGAGGGCCTTGGCGGCCATCGCGAGGCCGGGGCGCAGGCCGTTGGAGATGCCGAGGCCGGGGATCGGCTGGCGGACCGAACTGGAGAGCACGAAGCCGATCACGCCGCCGGAGGGCAGGGCGGCGGCCGCGGCGCGGGCCAGGCGCAGGGCGCCCAGGAAGACGGACTCGAAGGCGTCGCGCCAGGCGGACTCGGGGGTGGTCTCGACGGGGCCGGCCTGGGGGCCGCCGACGCTGATCAGGATGCCGTCGAAGCGGCCGAAGCGGGTGGTGGCCTCGGCGATCAGGCGCTCGGCGGTGTCGGGGGCGGCGTTGTCGGCGACCAGGCCGTGGGCGGTGCCGGAGCCGAGGGCGCCGAGCTCGGTGACGGCGGCGTCGACGGCCTGCCGGGTGCGGCCGCTGATGAGCACGTGGGCGCCGTCGGCGACGAGTTCGCGGGCGGCGGCGAGGCCCAGGCCCCGGGTGGCGCCGGTGACGATGTAGGCCTTGTTGGTGAGTCCGAGATCCATGGGGACATCTTGCCGGGAGCCGACCCGCGCGTTCGCACTGGCGTTGACGTCGGGGGGAAGGTTTAGCGTCGGTGGCGGTTGTTCGGAAGGAGTGGGTCGGCGTGCGGATCGGGGAGTTGGCGGAGCGGGCGGGGACGACCACGCGGGCGTTGCGGTACTACGAGCAGTTGGGATTGTTGCCGGCCCGGCGGGCGGGCAACGGGTACCGGGCGTACGGGGAGGAGGACCTGCGGCTGTTGCGGGAGATCCGGATGCTGCAGGACTTCGGGTTCGGACTGGAGGAGACCCGGCCGTTCGTGGAGTGTCTGCGGGCGGGGCACCCGGAAGGGGACTCCTGCCCGGCCTCGTTGGAGGTGTACCGGCGGAAGCTGGCCGAGCTGGACGAGTGCATCGCGCGCCTCCAGGACGTCCGGGTGCGGGTGGCCGGGCAGTTCGAGCGGGCCGTCCGGGCGCGGGACGACCTCGCGGCCGCCGAGCAGCCGCCCCAGTGTGAACTCGCGGAGGAGTAGACGACGGTGGAGATCGTGGGTGTGCCGGCTGTGACGGACGAGACGTTCGCGGCGGAGGTGCTGGCGGCCGAAGGGCCGGTGCTGGTCGACTTCACGGCGGACTGGTGCCCGCCGTGCCGGATGATGGCGCCGGTGCTGGCGGACGTCGCGCGGGAGGAGGCGCACCGGATGCGGGTGGTGAGCGTCGACGTGGACCGCAACCCCCGGACCCAGGCGGCGTACGGGGTGCTGTCGATGCCGACGCTGATGCTGTTCCGGGACGGCCTGCCGGTGCGGTCGGTGGTGGGGGCGCGGGCGAAGGCCCGACTGTTGCGGGAGTTGGCGGACGTGCTCTAGAGGTGCGTCCCCGGGCCGGTAGGGCGTCGAGTGCTCAGGCCGGGAGGGCGTCGAGGGCGACCTCGGGTTCGGCGGCCTGCTTGGCGCGGTCCTTGGCCTCGCGGCGGATCAGCACCCAGACGCCGACCGGGATCATCGCGGTGAACAGCCACCACTGGATCGCGTAGGCCATGTGCGGGCCGATGTCGGAGTGGTTGGGCTCGGGGATCAGCTCGGGCTGGTCGGCCGGGGCCGGGGAGGTGGCGGTGAGTTCCAGGTAGCCGCTGAGGAGGGGGGTGCCGCTCTCCTTGGCCTGCTGTTCGGAGTTGATCAGGTTGAACTGGCGGTCGGGGAGGCCGGCCCGGTCCTTGACCCAGCCGCCGCTGCTGCCGGTGGTCTCGTCGGAGCGCAGCCGGCCGGTGAGGGTGACCTCGCCGGCCGGGGCGGCCGGGACGGGCGGGTACTGGGTGGCGCCGTCGCCGGAGGGGACCCAGCCGCGGTTGATCAGGACGGTGCCCTTGCCGTCGGAGAGCTTCAGCGGGGTGACGACGAAGTAGCCGAGGGTTCCGTTGGAGTCGGTCCGCTTGCGGACCACGAACTCGTGTGCCGGGTCGTACTGTCCGGTGGCCGTCACGGCGTGCCAGGTGAGGGCGGACGGCACCGCGGCGCCGGGGGTCGCGGACAGGCTGTCGAAGGGCACCGGCGAGGCCGTGAGGGCCTTGCCGATCAGCTCGTTCCGGGCCACCCGCGCCTCGTGGCGGTGCAGCTGCCAGAAGCCCAGCTTGATCGTCGCGGGGATCAGCAGCAGCGCGATCAGCATGGTGATCAGCCACTGTCGGGTCAGCAGAAAACGGTACACATGGGAACGGTACGCCGACCTCACAACCGGCTCACGCACCGGGGTGCGGGGCGACCTCGCGCAGGAGTTGGAGGAAGGCGTCCTCGGTGACCACCGGGGTGCCGACGTCGCGGGCCTTTCGGGCCTTGCCGCTCCAGCTGGTCGGCTCGTTGGTGACCAGCAGGCTGGTGAGCCGGCTGACCGAGGTGGCGATGTGCAGGCCGGCCTCGGCGGCACGGTCCTCCAGCACCTCGCGGTCGGTGGCGGTGTCGCCGGTGAAGGCCACCCGCATGCCCTGGACCAGCGGCTTGCCGTCCTCCCAGCGCCCCGGGTTGGGGTACGGGCAGGGCGGGCGCTTCTTGGCCTGGCGGTACTGGGAGCCGGTCCAGTTGCCGCGGCCGGGGGTGGCGGGCTCGTCCTCGCCGAGGTCGGTGACCGCGACGCAGGTCTGCAGCGGGAGCGGGAGGCCGGCCAGCCGGGCCAGGCGCAGGCTGGGGCGGAAGGCCTCGGCGAGCACCCGGGCGTCGTCCAGGGCGTTGTGGGCGTGGCGCTGCTGGACGCCGAAGTGGGCGGCGAGCGAGGAGAGCTTGCCGTTGGGCAGCGGGAGGCGCAGGTCGCGGGAGAGGACCATGGTGCAGAGCCGCTGCTCGACCGGGGCGCTGCGGCCGGCCCGGGAGAACTCGCGGGAGATCATGTTCCAGTCGAAGAGCGCGTTGTGCGCGACCAGGACGCGGTTGCGCAGGAGCCCGGCGAACTCGTCGGCGATCTCGGGGAAGGTCGGGGCGCCGGAGAGCAGTTCGGCCGTGAGGCCGTGGATCCAGACCGGGCCGGGGTCCCGCTCGGGGTTGACCAGGGTGTACCAGTGGTCGGTCACCTCGCCGTCGCCGTCCAGCTGGTAGACGCCCGCCGAGATGACGCGGTCGGAGCGGCCGAGACCGGTGGTCTCGACGTCGACCACCGCGAAGCCCTCGGCGGGGGCGGCGGAGCGCTGGGCGGGGACCGGGGCGGTCCGCTGCGCGCCGTACGTCTCGGGCTGGATCGGTTGCATGGTCCAACAGGATAAGGGGCGCAGTGGTCGGGTCCGGTCGAAATGTTCCGATCCCAGGGCCGGAATAGAGTGAGTGACGGGGGTGTCGTACACCTGGTCGAGTTCGTTTCCGGCCGTCCGGCCGGATTTGTGTGAGGAAGAACGCATGCGCGCCACGGTGATCCACGGACCGAACGACATCCGGATCGAAGAGGTACCGGACCCGGTGATCAAGCACCCGACGGACGCCGTGGTCCGGGTGGTGAACGCCTGCATCTGCGGCAGTGACCTGTGGGCCTACCGCGGGGTGGCCCAGCGGGTGGCCGGGCAGCGGATCGGGCACGAGTTCCTGGGTGTGGTCGAGGAGGCCGGCGCGGAGGTCCGCGGCTTCGCGAAGGGCGACCTGGTGGTCGCCCCCTTCGTCTGGTCGGACGGCGTCTGCGAGTTCTGCCGCGAGGGCCTGCAGACCTCCTGCCCGCACGGTGGGTTCTGGGGCGAGGTCGGCTCGGACGGCGGCCAGGGCGAGGCGGTCCGGGTGCCGTTCGCGGACGGGACGCTGGTGAAGCTGCCGAACGAGGCGGCGGGCGACGAGAAGCTGCTGCCGGGGCTGCTGGCGCTGTCCGACGTGATGTCCACCGGGCACCACGCGGCGGTGTCGGCCCGGGTGCGCCCGGGCGCGACGGTCGCGGTGGTCGGCGACGGGGCGGTGGGCCTGTGCGGCGTGCTGGCGGCGCACCGGCTGGGCGCGGGCCGGATCATCGCGCTGGGCCGGCACCCCGCCCGGACGGAGCTGGCCCGGCGCTTCGGGGCCACCGACGTGGTGGCCGAGCGCGGCGACGCCGCGATCGAGGCCGTGAAGGAGCTGACCGGCGGGCTGGGCGCCCAGGCGGTGCTCGAGGCGGTCGGTACCGAGGAGTCGATGCGGACGGCGATCTCGATCGCCCGGGACGGCGGCGCGGTCGGTTACGTGGGGGTGCCGCACGGCGGCAGCGCGGGCGTCGACATCGGCCAGATGTTCGGCCGAAACGTTTCGCTCAACGGCGGCGTCGCACCGGCCCGCGCATACATCCCCGAGCTGCTGCCGGACGTGCTCTCGGGCGCGATCGAGCCGGGCCTGGTCTTCGACCGGACGGTGGACCTGGACGGTGTGCCGGACGGCTACCGGGCGATGGACGACCGTTCCGCGCTGAAGGTCCGCATCGCGTTCTGATGCTCCGTCAACAGGGGCGGCACCGTTGGACGGTGTCGCCCCTTTCGGTTGTCGCGGTCCGATTCGAGGGGGGCGCGAGTAGCTGTTTTCGGCCATTTGGATGGTGCGAGGGGGTGAACGACTGGCTGATCGCGGTCAACCCCTTCCGGGGTGGGCACGACGCTCCTAGCATTGCGCGGCGCACACGAGGAATGTGACGTCCCTCACGTTCGATTGGTCCCCTCGTGTGACCGCTACGCCGAAGGAGTGAGGAGACAGAGTGGATTCGCCGCCGATCACCACTACCGCTACGGAAGTCCAACTCATCGACGACAGCGAGGAGTTCCGTACCCTGCGGCGCTCGTTCCGGAGCTTCGCCTTCCCGGTCACCATCGGCTTCGTGCTCTGGTACCTGCTCTACGTCCTGCTCTCCTGCTACGCCCCCGGGCTGATGGGCACCAAGGTCGTCGGGCACATCAACGTGGCCCTGGTGCTCGGGCTGTTGCAGTTCGTCACCACCTTCGTCATCGCCGGCTGGTACGCCCGCTACGCGGACCGGCGGATCGACCCGCCCGCCGCCGCGATCCGCGAGGCCCACGGCGCAGTCCTCCATGCCCCCCGGGAGTCCGCCGAATGACACTGCTCGCCAGTTCCGCCACCGATCACCGCGGCCTGACGATGGCCCTGTTCGGGCTGTTCGTGCTGACGACCCTGGCCATCACCGTGTGGGCCGGGCGGCAGAACCGCAGCGCCGCCGACTTCTACGCCGGCGGCCGCGGCTTCACCGGATTCCAGAACGGCCTGGCCATCTCCGGCGACTACATGTCCGCCGCCTCCTTCCTCGGTATCGCCGGCACCATCGCACTGGCCGGCTACGACGGCTTCCTGTACTCGATCGGCTTCCTGGTCGCCTGGCTGGTCGCGCTGCTGCTGATCGCCGAACCGCTGCGCAACTCGGGCCGGTTCACCATGGCGGACGTGCTGGCCTTCCGGATGCGCCAGCGCCCGGTGCGCACCGCCGCGGGCGTGTCCACGATCGTGGTGTCGATCTTCTACCTGCTGGCCCAGATGGTCGGCGCAGGGACGCTGGTGGCGCTGCTGCTCGGGGCCGAGGGGAACGCCGCCAAGCGCTGGACCATCGTCGGAGTCGGCGCCCTGATGATCGTCTACGTGGTGATAGGGGGCATGAAGGGCACCACCTGGGTGCAGATCGTCAAGGCCGTGCTGCTGATCGCCGGCGCCGCGCTGATGACCGTCCTGGTGCTGGCCAAGTACCACTTCAACCCGTCCGAGCTGCTCGGCGCGGCGGCCAGCGCCAGCGGCAAGGGCGAGGCCTTCCTGCAACCCGGGCAGAAGTACGGCACCGGCACCGCGAAGCTCGACTTCATCAGCCTCGGCATCGCCCTGGTGCTCGGCACCGCCGGCCTGCCGCACATCCTGGTCCGCTTCTACACCGTGCCCACCGCCAAGGCGGCCCGTAAGTCGGTGCTCTGGGCGATCGGCATCATCGGCGTCTTCTACCTGATGACCCTGGCGCTCGGCTTCGGCGCCGCGGCCCTGGTCGGCTCAAAGGAGATCAAGGCGGCCAACGCGGCCGGCAACACGGCCGCCCCTCAGCTGGCCGAGGCGCTCGGCGGCGGCAGTGGCAGCACCGGCGGGGCGATCCTGCTCGCGGTGATCTCGGCGGTCGCCTTCGCCACCATCCTGGCCGTGGTCGCCGGGCTCACCCTGGCCTCCTCGGCCTCCTTCGCCCATGACCTCTACGCCAATGTGATCCGGCGGGGGAAGGCGAGCGAACGGGAGGAGGTGCGGTCGGCGAAGTGGGCGGCCGTGGGGATCGGGGCGGTCTCGATCGTGCTCAGCCTCTTCGCGGACAAGCTCAACACCGCCGCCCTGGTGGCGCTGGCCTTCGCGGTGGCGGCCTCGGCGAACCTGCCCACCCTGCTCTACTCGCTGTTCTGGAAGCGCTTCACCACCGCCGGCGCGGTCAGCTCGGTCTACGCCGGCCTGGTCAGCTCGCTGCTGCTGGTGGTCTTCTCCCCGGTGGTCTCGGGCGCCAAGGCCTCGCTCTTCCCGGACTCCGACTTCCACTGGTTCCCGCTCGAGAACCCCGGGCTGGTCTCCATCCCGATCGGATTCCTGGCCGGTTGGCTGGGCACGCTCCTGTCCAAGGAACCTTCCGACCCGGGCAAGTACGCTGAACTCGAGGTCCGATCGCTGACCGGGCTGGGCGCCCACTGATCGTTCCGGCATGACTATGCTGGCCCGGCCACCCGCCGCGACGGTGGCCGGGCCGGCCGCTTTTCGGGAAGGGACGCACGTGCTGCTCGATACCTTCGGACGACGCGCCGTCGACCTGCGGGTCTCCCTGACCGACCGGTGCAATCTCCGCTGCACCTACTGCATGCCCGAGGAAGGGCTGCAGTGGCTGGCCAAGCCCGATCTGCTGACCGATGAGGAGATCGTCCGGCTGGTCACCCTCGCCGTGTGCGAGCTGGGCGTGCGCGAGGTCCGCTTCACCGGCGGCGAACCGCTGCTGCGCCCCGGACTGGTCGCGATCGTGGCCGCCTGCGCCGACCTGGAGCCGCGCCCCGAACTGTCGCTGACCACCAACGGCATCGGGCTGGCCCGGACCGCGACGGCGCTGCGCGAGGCCGGACTGGACCGGGTCAACGTCTCGCTGGACACCCTCGACCCCGAGGTGTTCTTCACCCTCACCCGCCGTCGGCGCCACCAGGACGTGCTGGACGGGCTGGCCGCCGCCGAGGAGGCCGGGCTGGCGCCGGTGAAGCTGAACGCGGTGCTGATGCGCGGGGTCAACGACCACGAGGCGGCCGACCTGCTGGCCTGGTGCCTGGAGCGGGGCTACGAGCTGCGCTTCATCGAGCAGATGCCACTGGACGCCCAGCACGGCTGGGACCGCTCGTCGATGATCACCGCGGGGGAGATCCTGGAGCTGCTCCAGGCTCGCTTCGCGCTCACCCCCGAGCCGTCCGCCCGCCGGGGCGCGGCGCCCGCCGAGCGCTGGGTGGTGGACGGCGGGGCGGGCCGGGTCGGGGTGATCGCCTCCGTCACCCGGCCGTTCTGCCGGGCCTGCGACCGGACCCGGCTGACCGCCGACGGCCAGGTGCGCAACTGCCTGTTCGCCACCGGGGAGACCGACCTGCGCACCGCGTTGCGCTCGGGGGCGGACGATGCGGAGCTGGCCGCACTCTGGCGGGCGGCGATGTGGGGGAAGAAGGCCGGGGCCGGGATCGACGACCCGGAGTTCCACCAGCCCGATCGGCCGATGTCGGCGATCGGCGGTTAGGCGCTCGGTCCTGTCCAGCAGGATCGGTCGGATGGGGGCCTAGCTGTCCGCGGGAGTCCAGTCGGCGAAGGCGACGACCTCCTTGAGGAAGCCGCGCACGCCCAGGAACTGGGACAGGTGCTCGCGGTGCTCGTCGCAGGCGAGCCAGGTCTTGCGACGGTCCGGGGTGTGCAGCTTGGGGTTGTTCCACACCAGCACCCAGTGGGCGTCCGCCCGGCAGCCCTTGGCGGAGCAGATCGGGGTCTGCGGGGTGTCCATCGGGGCCGTCCTCGGTGTTCGGCGGGCGCGTCGTCACCGCCAGTCTGCCACGCCGGCCCGGCCCGCCCGGATCCGGGCATGGCGACGCCGGGCAGCCACGGGGGGAGCTGCCCGGCGTCGGTCCGTCGCTCCGACGGGGGATGCGGAGCGCGTACGCAGTATGTCACGCCGGAGGGCTCGGTTGGGGAGGTCTTGCATGATTAATCTGAGCTTCTTTTGAGCTTTCGCCGAGCCGATCCAGGCTCAATCCCCTTAAACGGGACGGTCAGGCGGTGCCCTGTGAAGTTTCGGTGCCAGCGGGCTTTGCCTGTCCTGTACCAGCAGGCGCACCAGCCCCACCCGTACCACCCGGGCCGAGCATCAGCTGGGTGTCGGCTGGGAAGTCGAAGGTGCTCGGCAGCCCGGGCGCCTGCTCCCGGCCGGCGTTGGCGATCAGCACCGCGAAGTACGGCAGCAGCACGCCGCCGCCCAGGGCGGCGAAGGCCAGCCAGCGCTCGACGTCCCACAGCACCACCGCGAGCAGGACACAGGCGGTGCGGATCAGCATCGAGATGACGTAGCGGCGCTGGCGCCCCCGGACGTCCTCGGAGAGGCTGCTGCGCGCCCCCGTGATCCGGTAGACCCGTCCGCCCTCGGCGCTCTTGCCCATGTGTCCTACCGCCCTCGTCCACGCACCCGCGCGCCGATCCGCACGACCTCCTCACGGTACGCCGGGGAGCCGGGGACGACGAGACCGGGTGGGCGGAGCCCACCCGGTCGGGCGTGGTAGGGAGCCGTACGGCGGCAGGGGCGGCTAGGAGCGGCGGGACAGGTACTGCGGGGGGACGGCGTCGGTGAGCCAGACGCCGTTCTCGCTGAGCCGGAACTCGTGGCCGGCCGCCGCCATCGCGGCCGCGTTCACGGTGAGCACGACCGGGCGGCCGTGCCGGGCGCCGACCCGGGTGGCCGTCTCGGTCTCCGCCGACAGGTGCACGTCCTGCCGGGCCATCGGGCGCAGGCCCTCGCGGAAGATCGAGGCCAGGTGGCGGTCGGCGGTGCCGTGGTAGAGCACGTGGGGCGGCGCGGTGGCGGTCAGACCGAGGTCGACCGCCACCGTGTGGCCCTGGTTGGCGCGGATCGAGAGGCCGTCCGCGGAGTAGCCGAAGCGGCGCTTGTCGTTGCCGGCCACGACGTGGTCCAGTTCGGTCCTGGTGAGCGGCCGGCCCTTCGCCGCGAGGGCGCCGAGCAGGACGTCGACCCGGACCCAGCCGGAGGAGTCCAGCGTGATCCCCACCAGCTCCGGCTCGTGCCGCAGGATGCGCGACAGCATCTTGCTCGATCTGACCAGCCGCTTCTCGTCCATCATGGTGTTCATATCCCCCCGTTGGTCAGCGGCTATGAGGCCTGGCTGACCGAACTCATGTTGAAGTCCGCGACACGCACGGGTGGCATCGCGGCGCGGGTGAAGTAGTCGCTCCACTCGCGGGGCAGGCAGCGTTCGGTGCGGCCCGCCTCGGTGATCCGGCCGAGCAGGTCGACCGGGGACTCGTTGAACCGGAAGTTGTTGACGGCGCCGACTACTTCACCGTTCTCGATCAGGTAGACGCCGTCCCGGGTGAGGCCGGTGAGCAGCAGCGTCGCCGGGTCCACCTCGCGGATGTACCAGAGGCAGGTGAGCAGCAGGCCGCGCTCGGTGCGGGCGATCATCTCGTCCAGGGTCGGCGCCGACTCCTGGTCGGCGGTCTCCAGTACCAGGTTGTCGATCGCCGGGCGCAGCGGCAGGCCGGTGAGGCCGGCCGCGTGGCGGCTGGTGACCAGGTCGGTCAGTACGCCCTCGCGGATCCACTCGGTGGCGGTGATCGGCGCGCCGTTGTCGAAGACCGAGACGTCACCGCCGCTGCTGTGCGCCAGGACGAACGGGGCGGCCTCCAGGCCGGGTTCGTCCGGGTCGGCGCGCAGGGTCAGTGGCAGGGCGGCGAGCTTGTCGCCGAGCCGGGTGCCTCCGCCGGGCCGGGAGAAGACCGTCCGGCCCTCGGCGGCGTCCCGGCCGCCGGCGGACCAGTGGAGGTTGATCATCAGGTCGGCGACGGCCGAGGGCGGCAGCAGCGTCTCGTACCGCCCGGCCGGCAGGTCGATCCGGCGGGCGCCCCAGCCGAGCCGCTTGGTGAGCTCGGTGTGCAGGGCCTCGACGTCGATGTCGGTGAAGTCCCGGGTGGCGGCGCCGACCCAGGCCGAGCCGGTGAGGTCGGCGGTCTTGCCGTTGATCTCGACCATGCCGGTGGGCTGGTCGTGGCGCAGCCGCAGGCCGGTGGAGCTGCCCAGGTAGCTGGTGGTGACCTCGTGCCGGGCGAAGCCGTAGAGCAGCTCGCCCTGGGCGGCGGCGCGGGCGAAGGCCTCGCCGAGGGCCGGGCCGAAGGCCTCGAACACCTCGATGGAGGTCTCGGCGGGCGGCTGGGTGAAGTCCGGGGAGGCCGGCCGGCCGTCGACCAGCGGCTGGGCGTCCTCGGCCGGGCCGGCCGCTCGGGCGGCGTCCTCGGCGGCCCGGACCAGGCCCTCGACGTCCTCGGCGGTGACGGCCTCGCGGGAGACCACGCCGGAGGCGGTGCCCTCGGCGCCGGCCACGGTGGCGATCACGGTGAGGCGGCGGCCGCGGGTGACGCCGTTGGTGGTCAGGGCGCCCCCCAGCCCATTGGGAGGGGCGGCCCAGCGCAGGTTGGCGGTGGACTCCTCGTCGGCGATCACCACACAGCCGTCGGCGCGGGAGAGGCCGAGTGCCAGCTCGACGAGTTCGTGGGGCTGCGTCGCGGTCATCAGTGACCCGCCTCCTGCTGGGTGTTGAGCACGTTGACGTTGCGGAACAGCGCCGACGGGCAGCCGTGGCTGACCGCCGCGATCTGGCCGGGCTGCGCCTTGCCGCAGTTGAAGGCGCCGCCGAGGACGTAGGTCTGCGGGCCGCCGACGGCCGCCATCGAGCCCCAGAAGTCGGTGGTGGTGGCCTGGTAGGCGAAGTCCTTGACCTGGCCGGCGAGTTCGCCGTTCTTGATGGCGTAGGCGCGCTGCCCGGTGAACTGGAAGTTGTAGCGCTGCTGGTCGATCGACCACGAACGGTCGCCGACGATGTACAGGCCCTTCTCCACCCCGGCGAACAGGCCCTCGGTGTCCGGGCCGTCGGCGGCGGGCTGGAGGGAGACGTTGGCCATCCGCTGCACCGGGACGTGCCCGGGGGAGTCCGCGAAGGCGCAGCCGTTGGAGCGCTCGAATCCCTTCAACTTGGCCATGCTGCGGTCGAGTTGGTAGCCGACCAGGACGCCGTCCCGGACCAGGTCCCAGGACTGGGTGGCGACGCCCTCGTCGTCGTAGCCGATGGTGGACAGGCCGTGCTCGACGGTGCGGTCGCCGGTCACGTGCATCAGCTCGGAGCCGTACTTCAGGGTGCCGAGCTGGTCGAAGGTGGCGAAGGAGGTGCCGGCGTAGGCGGCCTCGTAGCCGAGCGCGCGGTCCAGCTCGGTGGCGTGGCCGATCGACTCGTGGATGGTCAGCCAGAGGTTGGACGGGTCGATGACCAGGTCGTAGCGGCCCGCCTCGACGCTCGGGGCCTTCATCTTCTCGGCCAGCAGGACGGGCAGTTCGGCGAGCTCGGCGTCCCAGTCCCACCCGGTGGCGGCCGGGCTCCGTCCATCGGGGGACGTCCCCCGGACCCCCGTGACGAATTCGTAGCCGCGGCCGACCGGCGGGGCCAGGGTGCACATCGAGTCGAAGGCGCCGGTGCGCTCGTCGACCGAGGTGGCCGTCAGGTCGGAGTAGGTGCGGATCCGCTGCTGGGTCGTCACGGTGCCGGCGGTGTCCGCGTAGAACTTGTTCTCCTGCACCGTCAGCAGGACGGCCTCGACGTGCGAGACCCCCTGGGCGGCCAGCAGCCGGGCGCTGCGGTCGGCGAGCAGGGCGGTCTTGTCGGCGTCCGGCACCTCGAAGGGGTTGATCTCGTACGAGGAGACCCAGGTGACGTCCCGGTGGACGGGCTCGTCGGCCAGCTCGACCCGCTCGGTGGACCCGGCCGCCCGGCTGATCCCGCCGGAGAGCCGGGCCACCGCGACGGCCTGGGCGGCGACCTGCGCCGCGGCGTCGGGCGTGAGGTCCACCCCGGCGGCGAAGCCCCAGGCGCCGTCCAGCAGCACCCGGACGGCGAAGCCCAGCTGCACGCTGTCGGAGGTGCCGGCCGGACGGGCGTCGCGCAGCCGGCGGGAGGCGCTGCGGACCCGCTCCAGCCGGAAGTCGGCGTGGCTCGCGCCGAGTTGGCGGGCCCGGCCGAGGGCGGCGTCGGCGAGGGTGCGCAGTGGGAGCGCGAGGAACAGCGGGTCGACGGCGCGCCCGTGCGGGGCGCCGGTGGCGTCGGCCGGAGGGATCGGAGGCAATCGGGCTCCCAGGTCGCGGGGGGTGGCGATGCGGGGCCGCAGGGGCGCCCGCACCGCATCATTGCCCGTCCACCGGGTTTCCGGCCAGCGCATTCCGCCCGGTGCGTTGCGGTTTCGGCCAGCGGGGTGCGGCCGGGCGGGGCTCCGTCAGGAGACGGACTCCCACCAGCCGTCCAGCTCCGGCGGGTTGTCCACGTCGACCCGCTCGCCGGGGCGGGGGACGGCCAGCGGGACGGCCTGGACCTTGGCCTCCGCGAGCAGCCGCTCGACCGGTTCGGCCCACGGGTGCAGGCCCAGGTTGAAGGTGCACCAGTGGACCGGCACCAGCAGTCCGGCCCGGAGGTCGCGGTGGGCGAGGACGGCGTCCTCGGGGGTCATGTGGATGTCCGACCAGGCCGCGTCGTAGGCGCCGATCTGCACCAGCGCGGCGTCGAAGGGGCCGTGCCGCTCGCCGATCCGGGCGTAGCCCTCGAAGTAGCCGGAGTCGCCGGTGTAGAAGACCTTGCGGCTGGGGCCGGCGATCACCCAGGAGCCCCACAGGGTGGTGTTGCGGGTCAGGCCGCGGCCGGAGAAGTGGTGGGCGGAGGTGAGGGTGAGCACCAGCTCGCCCAGGGTGCAGGTCTCGTCCCAGTCCAGCTCGATGATCCGGTGCTCGGGGACGCCCCAGCGGCGCAGGTGGCCGCCGATGCCGAGCGGCACCGCGAAGGGCGCGGACTGGCTGCGCACCAGGCGCTTGACCGTCGCCATGTCGAGGTGGTCGTAGTGGTCGTGGGAGATCAGCACCGCGTCGACCGGCGGCAACTCCTCCAGCTCGACCGGGACCGGGTGCAGGCGCTTGGGGCCGACGTGGGCGGCGGGGGAGCAGCGGTCGCTCCAGATCGGGTCGAGCAGGACGCGCGAGCCCTCGATCTCGACCAGCGCGGAGGCGTGCCCGTACCAGGTGATCTCCACGCCCTCGGCGGCCGGGCCGGCCGCGGTGGCGGGGCGGACGGTGGGCACCGGGCCGGCCGGGACGCGGCCCTCGCGCTGGAACAGCATCCGGCGGACGGTGTCGCGGTCGAAGTCCGGGGTGCTCCCGGCCCGGGCGAGGGCGGAGGGCGCGTTGTGGAAGACGCCGTCGCGGTACTGCGGGGAGTCGCGCACCCGCTCCTCGCGCTCGCCGTCCGGGCGGCGTCCGAACGCCGCGGGCAGGTCGCGCAGCGACCAGGCGGTGGCGCCCAGGCCCGCCGCCAGGGCGGTGAGGGCGAGCAGTCGTCCGCGTCGGGAGGTGCTCCCGGGCCGTGCCTTGGTCATGCGCCCTGCCTTCGTTTCCTCGCCGGGACTCTTCGGGGAAGGGTACGTCCGGCCCCGGGGCGGCCCGCACCACGGGGGCAACGGGCACGCCCGCCCGTGTTGTTCCCGCCCAGCGGCCCCTTTCGCGGACGGTTCCCGGGCCTGCGGGGGGCTGCCGGGAACGGCCCGGAACAGCGGCCGCGGATTGTCGGATTGCGACAGTTCCGCCGGTGCGGCGCTGTGGGAGCCCGATTCGCCGCCGCCGCCGACCGCCCGATAGCGTCACACTGCGTACGCATTCCGACGTACGCGCTCATGTACGGAGAGAGGTGGATCGTTGAGCCGCTCGGTTCTCGTCACCGGAGGAAACCGGGGCATCGGCCTCGCGATCGCCCAGGCCTTCGCCGAAGCGGGCGACAAGGTGGCCATCACCAGCCGTTCGGGTGAGGTGCCCGCGGCCCTGGAGAAGTACGACGTCCTCGCGGTGCGCTGCGACATCACGGACGCCGCGCAGGTCGACGCCGCCTTCACGGAGATCGAGCAGAAGCACGGCGCGGTCCAGGTGCTGGTCGCCAACGCGGGCATCACCAAGGACACCCTGCTGCTGCGGATGTCCGAGGACGACTTCACCTCCGTGGTGGACACCAACCTGACCGGTACCTTCCGGGTGGTCAAGCGCGCGTCGAAGCTGATGATGCGCGCCAAGAAGGGCCGCGTCGTGCTGATCTCCTCGGTGGTGGGCCTCTCCGGCTCGCCGGGCCAGGCCAACTACGCCGCCTCCAAGGCCGGCCTGGTCGGGTTCGCCCGCTCCCTGGCGCGCGAGCTCGGCCCGCGCAACATCACCGTCAACGTGGTCGCCCCCGGCTTCGTCGACACTGACATGACCGCCGTGCTCAGCGACGAGCGCCGTGCGGAGATCGTCGCGGAGGTCCCGCTGGGCCGTTACGCGGCGCCCGCCGAGGTCGCGTCCACCGTGCGGTTCCTCGGTTCGGACGAGGCCGCGTACATCACCGGAGCCGTCATTCCCGTCGACGGCGGATTGGGCATGGGTCACTGAGCATGAGTGGAATCCTCGAGGGCAAGCGGATCCTGATCACGGGTGTGCTGATGGAGTCCTCCATCGCCTTCCACACCGCGCGGCTCGCCCAGGAGCAGGGCGCCGAGATCATCCTCACCGCCTTCCCCCGCCCGAGCCTGACCGAGCGCATCGCCAAGAAGCTGCCGAAGCCGGTCAAGGTGCTGTCGCTGGACGTCTCCAGCCCGGAGGACCTGGCCGGCATCGCCGACCAGGTCCGTGAGACGCTGCCGACCCTGGACGGCATCGTCCACTCGATCGGCTTCGCCCCGCAGGACGCTCTGGGCGGCAACTTCCTGGACACCCCGTGGGAGTCCGTGGCCACCGCGATGCACGTCTCGGCGTACTCGCTGAAGTCGCTCACCATGGCGCTGCTGCCGCTGATGCAGGACGGCGGCTCGGTCGTCGGCCTGACCTTCGACGCCCAGTACGCGTGGCCGCAGTACGACTGGATGGGCCCGGCCAAGGCCGCCCTGGAGTCGACCAACCGCTACCTGGCCCGCTACCTGGGCGAGCGGGACATCCGCTGCAACCTGATCTCGGCGGGCCCGATCGGCTCGATGGCTGCCAAGTCCATCCCGGGCTTCGGCGACCTGGCCGACACCTGGAACCAGCGCTCCCCGCTGAAGTGGGACCTGAGCGACCCGGAGCCGGCCGGCCGCGGTGTCGTCGCGCTGCTGTCGGACTGGTTCCCGAAGACCACCGGCGAGATCATCCACGTCGACGGCGGGCTGCACGCCATCGGCGCCTGACCGGCTGACTCCACCGCTGCCCGGCACCCCGTCCTGAGGGGTGCCGGGCAGCGGTGCGTTCGCGTCGGGCCGTGAGGCGGGGTCACGCACCGGGGCCGGGGCGGGCCGCCCGGCGGCGGCCCGGCTACGCGTCGGCGGTCGCGCAGGCGCCGATGGCCCGGCCGGCCTCGACCGAGGCGCGCTGGGCGTCGCCGGCGCGGATGGCGTCCCGGATGGTGTCGTGGCCGATGTAGCGCTCGGCGATCAGCTCGGGGCCGACGTCGTTGCGCAGGTGTGCGCGGGTGACCTCGCCGAGGTCGGAGTAGACGGCCAGCAGCACGTCGTTGTGGGCGGCGGCCACCACGGCGTGGTGGAAGGCGGCGTCGGCCTGGACGAAGTCCTCGGCGTCGCCGGAGCGCCAGGCGGTCTCCCGCCGGTCGAGCGCGGCGTCCAGCAGGCCGAGGTCCCGCTCGGTGCGGCGCAGTGCGGCCAGGCCGGCCGCGGAGGTCTCCAGGGCCGCCCGCAGCTCGGCGACCTGCGCCTGGTCGGCGTCGGCGAAGCGGCGGTGCATCACCCCGGCCAGCTCGCTGGTGGCGAGCACGTAGGTGCCGGAGCCCTGGCGGATGTCGAGCAGCCCGTTGTGGGCGAGGGCGCGGACGGCCTCCCGGACGGTGTTGCGGGCCACTCCGAGCTGTTCGACCAGGGCGGCCTCGGTGGGGATGCGCGAGCCGACGGGCCACTCCCCGGAGGTGATCTGGGCGCGCAGCTGCGCGATCACCTGGTCGGACAGCGGGGTGCGCCTCGGCGAGGACAGCGCCACGGGGACTCCTTGCGACTACGGGGTGGGTGGGCCCTGAGGGGAGGTGGCCGATGGATGAACGGTCGGGACATCATGCCAATTCCAAGGTGCATCAATTCATCCCATCATTCTATGATGGTGCCCATGCCTCCCGCAGTAGACACCACCGCCTCCCCCCGAACCGAGGCCCGGCCGCGGACCGAGCGGCCCACCGGCTCCGCCAGGTACCTCGGCGTGCTGTTCGCCGTCGCGATCGCCGCCGCCGCCTTCAACCTGCGCCCCGTGGTCACCAGCCTCGGGCCGCTGCTCGACCAGGTCCGCGCCGACCTGGGCATGAACCCGACCCTGGCGGGGCTGCTCACCGCCGTCCCGTCGCTGTGCTTCGCGCTGTTCGGCTTCGCGGCCCCCGTCGCGGCCCGCCGGATCGGCCCGATCGCGGTGATCACGGCCGGCATGGGCGCGATCACGGCCGGCGTGCTGGCCCGCTCCTTCGCCGGCGGCACGGCGGTGTTCCTGCTGCTCACCGCGCTCGCCCTGGCCGGGGTGGCGGTCTCCAACGTGCTGCTGCCGGTGGTGATCAAGCGGTACTTCCCGGAGAAGGTCGGTCCGATGATCGGCCTGTACTCCATGGCGCTGTCCGCCGGCACCGCCCTGGCCGCCGCCGTCACCGTGCCGCTGACCAACGCGCTCGGCGGCGACTGGCGCTACGGCCTCGGGGTCTGGGCCGGCCTGGGGGCGTTCGCCCTGGTGCTCTGGCTGCCGGTGCTGATCGCCAAGCGCGAGCGCGGCGAGCGGGCCGCCGGCGCCACCGCCCCCGCCAAGCTGCCGATCACCCGCAGCCGCACCGCCTGGGCGCTGTCCTGCTTCTTCGGCCTCCAGGCCACCGGCGCGTACGTGGTGATGGGCTGGCTGCCGAAGATCTTCCAGGACTCCGGCATCGACAAGGGCACCTCCGGGGTGCTGCTCGCGGTCACCATGGTGATCGGCGTGCCGGTCTCCTTCGTGCTGCCCAACCTGGCCGCCCGGCGCGGCGACCAGCGGCTGTTCGTGGTCGTGCTGGCCTCCTGCGGCATCGCCGGGTACTCCGGGCTGGCGCTCGCCCCGGCCGCGGCGCCGTGGGTGTGGGCCGTCCTGGTGGGCCTGGCCAACTGCGCCTTCCCGCTGGTGCTGACGATGATCGGGCTGCGCGCCCGGACCGCCGGCGGGGTGGCCCAGCTGTCCGCCTTCGCCCAGGGCGTCGGCTACCTGATCTCCATCCCCGGCCCGATCCTGATCGGCCGGATCTACCAGGCCACCGGCCAGTGGTACCTGCCGCTGGGCTTCCTGGCGCTCCTGCTGGTGCCGCAGATGCTGTTCGGCCTGCGGGCCGCGCGGGCCCGGCACATCGAGGACGAGGCGGTCCTGCCGGCGGGTCGGGTCAAGGCCTGAGGACCGGGTCGGGAAGGCCTGACGTCGAAGGTCAAGGCCTGACCAAGGCGGTGGGGCCAGCGCGGGACGGGTGTGTTCGGGGTGGGAGAATCCCGGCATGCCCGTTCTCGACCCGAACCCCACCGGCGGCCGCAAACAGCTCGGCCGCATCGCCCTCGCCATCGGCGGCATCGTGGTGCTGGTGGCGATCATCGCCACCGTCGCCGCCCAGATCGGCTGATCGCCGCCCGTACCGCGCCCGCCCGGCGCACACCCGTGGCGCCGCCCCTACCACGCCGTACTCCCGGTGACGCCCCGGCGAACGGGCCATGATGGCACCCACCACCCGGGGGAGTGGCGGCAACCGGGAGCATCGCGCCCCCGGGCCGCTTTTCTGCCAAGCTTGCTGGGTATGAGCGCCGACACGCCCCGCAGGATCATCGTTCTCCGTCACGCCAAGGCCGACTGGCCGAACGGCGTGGACGACCACGATCGGCCGCTGGCCGACCGGGGCCGCCACCAGGCCCCGGACGCCGGCCGTTGGCTGGTCGACTCCGGCATCAACCCCGACTTCGTGCTCTGCTCCACCGCCCTGCGCACCCGGGAGACCTGGAAGCTGGCGGCGCACGAGCTGCCCAAGCGGGCTCGGAAGACCGTGTACGAGGACCGGATCTACGAGGCCAGCCCGGGCGAGATCATCGCCGTCCTCCAGGAGACCCCGGAGGAGTACTCGGACGTGGTGCTGGTCGGCCACAACCCCGGTGTGCTGGGCCTGACCCAGGTGCTGGCCGGGGACGCCGGGGACCGGGACGCGCTGGAGCGGCTGCGCCTCGGCGGCTTCCCGACGGCGGCGATCGCGGTGCTCAGCTTCAGCGGGTCCTGGAAGCTCGTCGAGCCGGGCGTGGCCGAGCTGGTCTCGTACTTCACGCCGCAGGACTGAGCTCCGTCCCACGTCTGAGGGGCGCGCGGTTTGGATCCGCGCGCCCCTCGTCTGCTTCGAGAACCACCCGTCCTAGTCGACCGAGAGCCCGCCGTCGGCCGCCTCGACCTCCTCGCGGGTGATGCCCAGCAGGTACAGCACGGTGTCCAGGAAGGGCACGTTCACCGCGGTGTCGGCGGCCTCGCGCACCACCGGCTTGGCGTTGAACGCCACCCCGAGCCCGGCGGCGTTCAGCATGTCCAGGTCGTTGGCGCCGTCGCCGATCGCCACCGTCTGCTCCAGCGGCACCTTCGCCTGCTCGGCGAACCGGGCCAGCCAGCGGGCCTTGCCCGCGCGGTCCACGATCTCGCCGACCACCCGGCCGGTGAACCTCCCGTCCACCACCTCCAGGGTGTTGGCCGCCGCGAAGTCCAGCCCCAGCTGCTCCACCAGGTGATCGGTGACCTGGGTGAACCCGCCCGACACCACCGCCACCTGGAAGCCCAGCCGCTGGAGCGTGCGGATCAGGGTGCGCGCCCCCGGCGTGAAGCGCACCTCCGCGCGCACCTTCTCCGTCACCGATGCGTCCAGCCCGGCCAGCAGGGCGACCCGGGCCCGCAGCGACTCGGCGAAGTCCAGCTCGCCGCGCATCGCCGCCGCCGTCACCTCGGCCACCTCCTGCTCGCAGCCCGCGTGGGCGGCGAACAGCTCGATCACCTCGTCCTGGATGAGCGTGGAGTCCACGTCCATCACCACCAGGCGCTTGGCCCTGCGCTCCAGCCCGGCGGCCACCACCGCGACGTCCACCCGCTGGGTGGCCGCCTCCTGGGCCAGCTCGGCCCGCAGCTCCTCGGTGGCCACGCCGGACACGGCCAGTTCGACCGCCGTCACCGGGTACTTGGCGAGGCGGAAGACCCGGTCGATGTTGCCGCCCGCCGCGGTGATCCGGGAGGTCAGCGCGGAGACGGCGGCGGCGGTCAGCGGGTGGCCGAGCACCGTCACGTGCGAACGGCCCTCGCGGCGCGGCCGGTTGTCGCCGATGCCGGAGAGGATCTCGGCCTGCAGCTTCTGCTCGTCCGCCCAGCGGTGCACGGTGGCCCGCAGGCCACCCTCGGCGCCGGGCGCGTGGGGCGGGGTGACCAGGGCGCACAGCGTGATGCGGCCACGGGTGACGACCTGCTCGATGTCGATGACGTCGACGCCGAAGCCGGCCAGGGTGGAGAAGAGGCCGGCGGTGATGCCGGGGCGGTCCTTGCCGAACACCTTGACGAGCAGGGTGCGCTCGTCCGTCCGGGGCTGGGCGGCGGGGAGGGGCTCAGCGGCCAAGGGCGATGCGTTCATGGTGTCTCCCACGCTACCCGTCGGTCGCCGCGCCGAGGGCACCCGTCCCACGTCGCGGGACACGTGTGCGCGCCCGGCCGGGACGGAGCCCGTGGGTAGCAGCCTGGTCACAGTCACCCGGGGTGACTTTCACCCGCGGACGACGGGCTGGAATGATTCCCCCAGTCAGTCAGAGGAACAGCACCCCCGGCGGGGGGCCGAATTCGGGGGAACCGAGAGAGCGGGGCAGGCGAGCAGTGCCGCAACTCGTCATTGAGATCAACGGACAGCAGCGGACTCTTGAGCCCGCGCAGTCCTACACCATCGGACGCAACCCGCAGTCGGACTTCACGTTCGACGACGCCAGGGTCTCCTGGCAGCACGGGACCATCAGCTTCAACGGCAGCGGTTGGCAGCTGGACGACCACGGAAGCACCAACGGCACCTATGTGGCCGGCGCCCGCACCATGCAGGCCCAGCTGTTCGCCGGTGCCGTGGTGAACCTGGGCAACCCGGAGAACGGCCCCCGGCTCGCCTTCTCCGCGCCCGCCCACGCCGTCGCCCCGCAGCCCACCCCGGTGCACGAGGCCGTCACCAGCCGCAGTCCCGCCCCGACGCCCCAGCAGCCCGGCCCGCAGCAGGGCTGGCCGGGGCAGGACCCGTACCAGCAGCAGGCTCACCCGCAGCAGGCCTGGCCGGCCCAGCAGCAGCCCCCGCAGCAGTACGCGCCGCCGCCGCAGCAGGAGCAGTACGCGCCGCAGCAGCAGTCGTACCCGGCGCAGGACCAGCAGCCGCAGCACGGCGGGTTCCCGCAGCAGCAGGGCTTCACGCCCCCGCCCCAGCACGGCGGTGGCGGCGGCCCGCAGCCCACGATGATCCGCAACCTGACGGCCGGCATGCGCACCGTCAGGATCGGCCGTGCGCTGGACAACGACATCGTGGTGTCCGACCTCCAGGTCTCCCGCCACCACGCCGAGCTGCGCCAGCTGCCGGACGGCCGCTACGAGATCGTCGACCTCGGCAGCCACAACGGCATCTTCCTCAACGGCCAGCGGGTGCAGCGCCAGCTGATGGGACCGCAGGACCGGCTGACCGTCGGCCACTCCGGCTTCGTGCTGGTCGGCGACCAGCTGCAGGAGTTCGTCGACACCGGCGCGGTCTCCTTCTCCGCCCGCCACCTGACCGTCGAGGTCGACTTCAAGGGCGGCAAGAAGGTCCTGCTCAACGACGTCAGCTTCGGCGTCCCGGAGAAGTCCCTGGTGGCCGTCATCGGCCCGTCCGGCTCCGGCAAGTCGACCCTGCTGCGCGCCCTCACCGGCTACCGCCCCGCCGACCGCGGCGAGGTGCTGTACGACGGCCGCAACCTCTACAAGCAGTTCGCCGAGCTGCGCTCCCGGATCGGCCTGGTGCCGCAGTCGGAGATCCTGCACAAGGAGCTCACCGTGCGGAAGGGCCTCAAGTACGCGGCCCGGCTGCGCTTCCCCGGCGACACCGAGGCCCGCGAGCGCGAGGCCCGGATCGACGAGGTGCTGTACGAGCTGCGCCTGGACAAGCGCGCCGACAACAAGATCACCGCGCTCTCCGGCGGCCAGCAGAAGCGCGTCTCGGTCGCCCTGGAGCTGCTCACCAAGCCCTCGCTGATCTTCCTGGACGAGCCCACCTCGGGCCTCGACCCGGGCATGGACCGCGAGGTCATGCAGATGCTGCGCGGTCTCGCCGACGACGGCCGCACGATCCTGGTCGTCACCCACTCGGTGGCCGAACTCGCGCTCTGCGACCGGCTGTTGGTGATGGCGCCGGGCGGTTCGGTGGCCTACTTCGGCCCGCCGGACGAGGCGCTGCACTTCTTCGGGTACGAGACCTGGGCGGACGTCTTCCAGGCCTTCGAGAACTACCCGGACCACGACTGGGCCGGCCGCTACCGCGGTTCCGTGCACTACCAGCAGTACTCCGCCCCGACCGTCGAGGCCGGAGAGGTGCAGCACGTCCAGGTCGCCCAGGAGGCGGTCAAGCCGCCCAAGCCGCAGAGCTGGGGCTCCCAGCTGTGGACGCTGATGCGCCGCTACATGTCGGTGCTCGCCTCGGACCGCGGCTTCCTGGCGCTGTCGGTGCTGCTGCCCGCGGTCATCGGCGCGGTCAGTGTGCTGATCCCCAACGAACCGGGGCTCGCACCGAACCCGAAGACCCAGCTGCACCTCAACAGCGGGGCCGCGACGATCCTGCTGATCCTGGCGATCGGCGCCTGCTTCTCCGGGGCGGCCAACTCGGTCCGAGAGCTGATCAAGGAACGGGCGATCTACGAACGGGAACGGGCCACCGGGCTGTCCCGCTCGGCGTACATGATGTCCAAGATCATCGTGCTGGGCATCTTCTCGATCATCCAGGGCGCGATCATCTCCGCCGTCGGCTTCCTGCCGCGCAAGCTCCCCGAGCACGGCCTGATCGTCCAGAACATGCCGATGATCGAGATGACCATCGGCATGATCCTGCTGAGCTTCGCCGCGATGATGTTCGGTCTGATGATCTCCGCGCTGGTGAAGACCGCGGAGAAGACCATGCCGCTGCTGGTCATGTTCGCCATCGTCCAGGTCGTCTTCACCGGCTGCCTCTTCCAGATCTTCGGCAAGCCCGGCCTGGAGCAGGTCGCCTGGCTGATGCCGGCCCGCTGGGGCACCGGCATCGTCTCCAGCACGCTCGACCTGTCGAAGCTGATGGGCCCCTGGAACAAGGACTTCCAGAACCCGAACTACGACCCGCTGTGGGACCACAGCGTCGCCCAGTGGTCGATCGACGCCGGCGTGCTGATCGTCATCTCGGTCGTGATCGGCGTGATCGTGACCCGGCTGCAGCGCCGGCACGAGCCGGAGGTCATGCAGAAGGGCTGACCGGTTCTGCTGCGAAGGGCGCTCTCCCCGACCGGGGGGAGCGCCCTTCGCGTTGCCGGGTGCTACTCGCCCGCTCGCCCGGGTGGGCCCATCGGCCTAGGTCCCCGGACCTGCGCCCGGAGCGGCCCGGGACGGACGCGGCCGCCCCCGCGACGGCGGTAGCTTGGCGGTATGCCCAGCACGACCGGTGACCACCGCACCCCCGCCGGCCCGCCGTACGCCTGCGACCCGCTGGCCGGCATCGAGGCCGTCAGCCAGGCCCTGCTCGCGATGAGCCGGCACCTGGAGGTCCGCGAGGTGCTGCGCCGCATCACCGCCTCCGCCCGCGACCTGCTCGGCGCCGAGTACGCGGCCCTCGGCGTGCCCGACGACCACGGCGGCTTCGCCCAGTTCGTGGTCGACGGCGTCACCGACGAGCAGTGGCGCGCGATCGGCCCGCTGCCCCGCCAGCACGGCGTGCTCGCCGAGATGCTGCACGAGACCGGCCCCACCCGCCTCGCCGACGTCCGCAAGGCCCCCGCCTTCGAGGGCTGGCCCTCCGCCCATCCCGAGATGGACGCCTTCCTCGGCATGCCCGTCCTGGACACCGAGGCCGCCGAGGACGAGCCACAGGTGATGGGCGTCATCTTCCTCGCCAACAAGCGCGGCGGCGGCCTGTTCACCGATCACGACGAGGAACTGCTGCGGATCCTCGCCGCGCACGCCGCCCTCGCCCTGTCCAACGCCCGCCTGTACGAGCGCAGTCGCGAACTCACCCTGGCCGGCGAGCGCGCCCGGATCGCCCACGACCTGCACGACGCCGTCGCACAGAAGCTCTTCTCGCTGCGGCTGACCGCCCAGGCCGCCGCCAAGCTCGTCGACCGCGACCCGGCCCGGGCCCGCGCCGAACTCGCCGAGGTCGCCCGGCTCGCCGCCGAGGCCGCCGACGAACTGCGCGCCGTGGTGGTCGAACTGCGCCCCGCCGCTCTGGAGGAGGACGGGCTGAGCGCCACCCTCGCCTCCCAGGTGCAGGTGCTGGACCGCGCCCACACCGCCGACCTCGCCTTCGCCGCGGACGGTGTCCGGGCCCTGCCGCCCGCCCAGGAGGCCGCGCTGCTGCGGGTCGCCCAGGAGGCGCTGCACAACGCGCTGCGCCACTCCGGCGCCGGCCGGGTCACCGTCACCCTGGCCGGCACCCCCGCCCGCGGCGCCGTGCTGCGGGTGCGCGACGACGGGCGCGGCTTCGACCCCGAGTCCGTCCGCCGGGCCGGCCGCCACCTCGGCCTGGCCTCGATGCGCGACCGGGCGGCCGCCGTCGGCGGCTCGCTCACCCTGGAGTCCGCCCCCGGCAAGGGGACGCTCGTCGAGATGGAGGTCCCCGGTGCCTGAGAGCACGCCGTCGATCCGCGTCCTGCTGGTCGACGACCACCAGGTGGTCCGGCGCGGACTGCGCACCTTCCTGGAGGTCCAGGACGACATCGAGGTGGTCGGGGAGGCCGCCGACGGGGCCGAGGGCGTCGACCGCGCCCGCGAACTCGACCCGGACGTCGTCCTGATGGACCTCAAGATGCCCGGCGTCGACGGCATCGAGGCGCTGCGCACCCTCAAGGACGGCGGCAGCCGGGCCCGGATCCTGATCGTCACCAGCTTCACCGAGCACCGCACCATGGTCCCCGCACTGCGGGCCGGCGCCGCCGGGTACGTCTACAAGGACGTGGACCCGGAGGCGCTGGCCGGGGCGATCCGCTCGGTGCACGCCGGCCACGTGCTGCTCCAGCCCGAACTGGCCGAGGCGCTGCTCGCCGACGACGGCCCGCGTGCCCCGCAGGGCCGCGGCGGCACCCTCACCGAGCGCGAGCGCGAGGTGCTCGGCCACATCGCCGACGGCCGCTCCAACCGGGAGATCGCCCGCAGCCTGCACCTGTCGGAGAAGACGGTGAAGACCCACGTGTCCAACATCCTGATGAAGCTGGACCTCGCCGACCGCACCCAGGCCGCGCTGTGGGCCGTCCGCAACGGCGAGGCCCGCGCCTGACGCTCCGCGCCTAGCGCTCCCCGCGCTCGTCCACCGGGGCGTTGTAGGCGGCCACCTGGGCGCGCCGGGCGGTGCGCCGCAGCGGGGCCAGCGCGGACTGCCGGGCGGCCATCTCGGAGGCACTCACCGCCGCGCCGTGGCCGCCCGAGGCGATCGACAGCAGGGCGGACACCTGGCGGGCCGACTCCAGCACCCGTACCGCGCGCGGCGGGTAGCCGGGGGCGAGCAGCTCGGCGTGGCCGCGCCGGCGGTACGCCTCCAGGGCGCGCAGCGCCTCCGGGCCGGCGCCGGCCACGTCGAGCCGGGTGAGCAGGAGGGTCGCCTCGCGCAGCCCGTCCGCCAGCTCGCGCTCGGCCTCGTTCAGCGAGGGCACGTCGGCCGGCGGGGTGTCGTTGACCTCGGCGCAGCGCCACAGCACGGTGGCCGAGCGGTCCCCCTCCGGGCCGAACACCGTGATCTCCGGCACCAGCCCGAGCGGTACGCCCACCGCGAGCACCGCCTCGCCCGCCGCCAGGGCGCGCTCGTTGAAGGCCGCCGGACCGGTCAGCCCCAGCGGGTGCCCGGCCGAGGGCAGCGCCAGCCGCAGCCCCTTCACACCCAGCACCCGCAGCCGTCCCAGCGCCCAGGTCAGCCCGTGCCGCTCGCCCGGAGCGTCCCCGGGCAGCCCGGTCACCCGGTGGCCCTCGTCGGCGCCCAGCACGGCCGCGGCGGCGTTGTCGGGCGGCACCAGGCCGCCCAGCAGGGCGTTGCCCCAGGCGGTCAGCCGCCCCGAACGGGGCTCTTCGTACGGATTGTCGGCAGGAGTCACGAGCATCCGGCCAGCCTACGGAATCGGCGGTCATCCGCGTGGCGTAGGTTTGCCCATGCGCGTGCGGCGCACCCACCCCGTGCCCACCGGCTGCCGGAGTGGGTTCGCCGCCCCGCACCGACGGCCGACATTTGTGTATTTGGGGAAGGCGTAGGCATGAGCGACGTGCTGGAGCTGGTGGACGTATCCGTGGTCCGGGAGGGGCGCGCGCTGGTCGACCAGGTCTCGTGGTCCATCTCCGAGGGTGAGCGCTGGGTCATCCTGGGCCCGAACGGCGCCGGCAAGACCACCCTGCTGCAGATCGCCTCCTCGTACCTGTTCCCGACCTCGGGCAAGGTCTCGGTGCTGGGCGAGCAGCTGGGCGAGGTCGACGTCTTCGAGCTGCGCTCCCGGATCGGCCTGGCCGGTGCCTCGATGTTCGACAAGCTGCCGGCCGAGCAGACCGTCCTGCAGACCGTGCTCACCGCCGCCTACGGCATGACGGTCAGCTGGCAGGAGACCTACGAGCAGTCCGACGAGGGCCGCGCCCTCGCCCTGCTCGACCGGATGGGCATGGCCGCCCTGACCGGCCGCAAGTTCGGCACCCTCTCCGAGGGCGAGCGCAAGCGCACCCTGATCGCCCGCGCCCTGATGACCGACCCGGAGCTGCTGCTGCTCGACGAGCCCGCGGCCGGCCTGGACCTCGGCGGCCGTGAGGACCTGGTCCGCCGGCTCGGCGCGCTCGCCCAGGACGAGTTCGCGCCGGCCATGGCGATGGTCACCCACCACGTCGAGGAGATCGCCCCCGGCTTCACCCACGTCCTGATGATCCGTCAGGGCAAGGTGCTCACGGCCGGCCCGATCGACACCGAGCTGACCGCCCGCAACCTCTCCAAGTGCTTCGGCCTGCCGCTCACCCTGGAGCGCCACGGCGACCGCTGGTCGGCGCAGGGCCTGCCGCTGGGCTGATTCCCCGTTCGTCCACTTCGCGACGGCTGTCGGAACCGGTCGCACCTGCGACCGGTTTCCGCCCCTCGACCTGCGGGAACTGTCCGCCTCGAAGGCCCTTCGCTCCCTAGGATGGACGTGTGGACAGCTGGATCTGGTGGCTCCTGGCCGCCGCAGCGCTCGGCATACCGCTGGTGCTCACCGCGATGCCGGAGTTCGCCATGTTCGCGGTCGGCGCGCTCGCGGCCGCCGGCGCGGCCGGGCTGGGCGCCGGACTGGTCCTCCAGGCGGTGACCTTCCTGGTGGTCTCGGTCGCGCTGGTGGCCTTCGTCCGGCCCATCGCCTACCGGCAGTTGCAGAAGGGCCCACAGATCAAGATGGGCATCGAGGCGCTCCAGGGCGCCACCGCGGTCGTCGCGGAAACCGTCGACGGGGAGGGCGGACAGATCAAACTCAACGGCGAGATCTGGTCGGCCCGTGCGCTCCACCCGGACCAGGTCTACCAGCCGGGGCAGCAGGTCGACGTCGTCGAAATCCAGGGCGCGACCGCCCTGGTCGTCTAGGGGAGAGTCCGTGGAACCCGTCCTTATCGTTTTGGTCGTCCTGGTCGTGGTGGCCTTCATCGCGCTGATCAAGACGATCCAGGTCATCCCGCAGGCCAGCGCCGCGATCGTGGAGCGCTTCGGCCGCTACACCCGGACGCTCAACGCAGGGCTGAACATCGTCGTCCCGTTCATCGACCGGGTCCGCAACCGGATCGACCTGCGCGAGCAGGTCGTGCCGTTCCCGCCCCAGCCGGTGATCACCCAGGACAACCTGGTGGTCAACATCGACACCGTCATCTACTACCAGGTCACCGACCCCCGGGCGGCCACCTACGAGGTCGCGAGCTACATCCAGGCCATCGAGCAGCTGACCGTCACCACGCTGCGCAACATCATCGGCTCGATGGACCTCGAGTCCACCCTGACCTCGCGCGAGGTCATCAACGCCGGTCTGCGCGGGGTGCTGGACGAGGCCACCGGCAAGTGGGGCATCCGGGTCAACCGCGTCGAGCTGAAGGCGATCGAGCCGCCGACCTCCATCCAGGACTCGATGGAGAAGCAGATGCGCGCCGACCGTGACAAGCGCGCCGCGATCCTCACCGCCGAGGGCCAGCGCCAGGCGCAGATCCTCAAGGCCGAGGGTGAGAAGCAGGCCGACGTGCTCCGGGCCGAGGGTGAGGCGCAGGCCGCGGTGCTGCGCGCCGACGGTGAGGCGGCCGCGATCCGGACGGTCTTCGAGGCCATCCACGACGGCGACGCCGACCAGAAGCTGCTCGCCTACCAGTACCTGCAGACCCTGCCCGAGCTGGCCAAGGGCGACTCCAACAAGCTCTGGATCATCCCCAGCGAGGTCGGCGACGCGCTCAAGGGCCTCGGCGGCGCGTTCGGCGGGCTGACCGGCAACGGCGGTGGGATGAACGGTGGCGCGGTGGCGGCGCCGAGCGTGCCGCAGGCGCCTCCGGCGGCCACCCAGGTGCCGATCGACCCGGCGGCCGGGCCGCGGCCGGTGGACGTGGAGAAGGGTGCGGCCCGGCCGCGGGTGGACCCGGCGCGGGAGTACCGCAAGATCGACCCGGAGTGATCGGAGCGCTTCTCCGGTCGGGGGCCCGCTGCCTGGTGGTGGCGGGCCCCCGGGCTTTCCGGGGCTTCCGGGGCGTTCCCGGTGTCGGGGCGTCGCGGCGGTGTGGCGTGCGTCCCGAATGATGGCCGGGCCTGGTCGGGCCGGTGCGCGGTCCGGCATGATCCCCTCGGACAGGACCGAGAGGAGAGGTGACCCATGACGCTCTGGGAGGCGATCGCCGTCCTGGTGGCGGGCGTCGGTGCCGGGATGATCAATGTGATCGTCGGCTCCGGCACCCTGATCACCTTCCCGGTCCTGCTCGCCGTCGGCATTCCGCCGGTGACCGCGAACGTCTCCAACTCCTTCGGCCTGGTGCCCGGTTCGCTCAGCGGCGTGATCGGCTACCGTCGTGAACTGGCCGACCAGGGTCGGCGCCTGCGGCGGATGGGGACCGCCTCGCTGCTCGGCGGCCTGCTCGGTGCCCTGCTGCTGATCAAGCTGCCGAGCGGAGCCTTCGACGCGATCGTCCCGGTGCTGATCCTGCTCGCCCTCGTCCTGGTGGTGATCCAACCCCGGGTGGCCAAGGCCGTCGCGGCCCGGCGTCGCGCGGACGGCGATCCGGACGGCGGCGCGGTGCTGCTGCTCGGGGTGTTCCTCACCGGCATCTACGGCGGGTACTTCGGTGCCGCGCAGGGCGTCCTGCTGATGGCGCTGATGGGCATGCTGCTCCAGGAGGACCTCCAGCGGATCAACGCGGTGAAGAACGCGCTGGCGCTGATCGTCAACGGGGTCGCCGCGCTGTTCTTCCTGTTCACCTCGACGGTGAACTGGGCGGCCGCCGGGCTGATCGCGGCCGGCTCGCTGGTCGGCGGCCTGCTCGGCGCCAAGGTCGGCCGCCGGCTCCCGCCGGCCGCGCTGCGCGGGGTCATCGTGGTGGTCGGACTGGCGGCCGTCACCAAACTGCTGGTGGGTTGACCGGCCGTCGGACGAACGTGGGATCGTACATCCGACCGTCTGACCGTACGTGACTCGGAGAAGTGCGCCATGGCCCTGGAGATGCGCGAGACCTGCGAGCGCTGCGAGGTGTCGCTGACCGCCGACAGCCCAGCCTCGATATGTTCCTACGAGTGCACCTTCTGCGCGGACTGCACCGAGGTGATGGCCGCCAACTGCCCCAACTGCGGTGGCGAACTGGTGGTCCGTCCGCGCCGGAAGGCCGCCTGACCGGTACCCGAGCGACGACCCCCGGAGCGCACCGATGAGCAGCAGGGCACGACTGAGCGAGGACGAGATCGGGGCGGCCCTGGCGGCTGTGCCGCAGTGGAGCCGGGACGGCGACAGCATCGTCCGCAGCGCCGACGCCCCCGACTTCCCGGCCGCGATCCGGGTGGTCGTCGCCGTCGCTGAACAGGCCGAGGCGCTCGACCACCACCCCGACATCGACATCCGCTGGCGCACCCTGCGGTTCGTGCTGTCCACCCACAGCGCCGGCGGGCTCACCGACCTGGACTTCACCCTCGCCGCCCGCATCGACGAAGCCCTGCGCGCCGAGTCCGCCGCCTAGGGGCCGGGGTGGGGCGCCCGGGTGGGGCGCCCGGGCGGGGCGCTCGGGAGGGCGTGAGATGCTGACTGCCGCAATCGGCAGGCAGGCGGGGCTGGGAGGGACGGAACGATGGCGCAGGAGCCCTTCGGAGACCCTCATGCCCAGCAGCAGCCCTGGTACCCCCAGGGCCCGCAGCAGGACTGGCAGGGGTACTACGACCCGCAGCAGCCACCGTCGCAGCTGCCGGCGCAGCCGCACGGGCAGTGGCAGCAGGCGCCGCAGTGGGACCAGCAGCCGTACGACCCCCAGCCGTATGACCCCCAGTCGTACGACGGGCAGGGTGGCTACGGGCAGACGGGGTACGTCGAGGGCGGCTACGCCCAGGGGCACGGTCACGCGCAGGGCGACGGCCAGGGGCACGGCCAGGGGCCGTACGGCGGGCAGGAGCAGTACCAGCCGTACCAGCAGCCGTACCCGGACTACGGGCAGCAGCCGTACGCGGCCGCCGCGCCGCAGGAGCAGTCGGCGGGGGAGGGGCTGTACCTCCCGGCGGGGGCGGAGTACTCGGCCGACGGCTATGTGCAGCTGGAGGAACCCCGGGTGGAGCCCGCGCCCGCCGACGAGGAGAGTGGCGACCAGCCTGCCGGGCCCGCCGAGCCCGCTGGGGCCGCCGGGCGTTCGCGGGCCGCTCGGCGTGGTGACGGCGGCTCGGGTTCCTCCGCCCCTTCCTCACTGGTGGCCAAGGTCCGCTCGGCCGTCCTGACCGGGGAGCACGTGCCCAACCGGCGGGCCCTGATGGTGCGGGCCGGTGCCGGGGTGGCCGCGCTCGGGGTGCTGATAACGGCCGCGCTGACGGTCGGCGCCGAGGGCGGCGGCAGCGCGGCCGCGACCAGCGGAGGCGAGCCCGGCTTCTCGGTGGCGCACACCAAGATCTGGTCCGCGCAGGCCGCCGCAGCCACCCAGCCCGCGGGGGACGACACGCTGGTCGGCAGCTGGCTGCTGGCCGACGCGGTGGTCCGGGCCGATGGCTCCGGGGTGCACGCGTACGACCGGACGGCGGGCAAACCGACCTGGACGGTCGAGCCCCCGGCCGCCGGGGCCGTCCCGTGCGGACTGTCCGCGGGCGTGAACCAGGCCGGGCTGGGCGCGGCCCTGTTCCGGCCGCAGGCGGACCCGAAGAGCCCGTGCACGCTGGTCGCCGCGGTGGACACCAAGACCGGCAAGACCGCCTGGACCAAGACCCTCTCGGACGCCAAGGGCGCCTACTCGGCGCGGATCGGCGTCACCGAGGACATGGTGGTCGCGGTCGGCGACGACCATGTGGCGGCCTGGGCGTCGGCCGACGGCAAGGACGTCTGGCAGTACACCGGACAGGGCAAGTTCTGCACCCTGTCCGGCGGCGTCACCGGCAAGACCGTGCTGGTCGCCTCCTCCTGTGCGGACTCGACGCCCGCGGACCAGGCCGTCTCCCTGAACGTGGCGGACGGCAAGGTCGGCTGGTGGCGGGGCCTGAACAACCAGCCGAAGACGGTCACGGTGCTCTCCGCCGAGCCCGCCGTGGTGCTGACCACCGGCGGGAAGCCCGAGGACGACCGGGTGTTCGGGTGGGGCACCGCCGGCGATCCGGCCGCCGAGATCCCGGTGGTCACCGACGCGGGCCGGCTGGCCGTCACCCACGGAACGTTTTCGGCCACCCCCGAGGTGTTCTTCGAAGGCCGCACCATGGTCGCCGCGATGACCCCGGCGAACCCCGGCGGGCCGGTGTCCGCGGTCGGCTACGACCTGGACACCGGCAAGCAGCGCTGGAAGGCGCCGACCGCCGCCAAGGGCACCGCCAGGGCCGTCGGCATCGACGGCGGCTCGCTGGTGCTGGCCGCCGACGAACGCCGCGACCAGCCCGCCCGCCTCGGCCGCTTCCCGCTGGCGGGCGGCCAGGAGGCGGTCGGCGGCAACTTCCCGCCCGGCACCGGCTCGCTGCTGCTCTCCGGGCGGGTGCTGATCGGCGGCGGGCAGGTGGTCGTCGTCCCCGAGCACGCGACCAACTACGGCACGGCCGCGGGCTACCAGGCGAAGGGCTGAGCCCCCTCCGGCGGCCGGATCCGCCGGGCAGGTCTAGGCCGCGGTGACGGGCTGACCCGGTACGGCCGGCAGCCAGTCGGCCAGCTCCCGGGCCTCCGAGCCGCGCAGGCCGAGCGCCAGCATCAGGGTGGCCTGCGGAGTCGGCACGAACGGCCGCCGCAGCAGCTTCATCCCGGCCTGCTCGGGCGTCCGGTCGGCCTTGCGCTGGTTGTCCTCCGGGCACGCGGCCACGGTGTTCATCCAACTGTCCTCGCCACCACGCGACTTGGGCTGCAGATGGTCCACCGTGGTGGCCCGGCTCCCGCAGTAGGCGCACAGGTGCTGGTCCCGGGCCAGGACACCCCGCCTCGACCACGGGGCCTGTTGTCGGAACGGGACCCTCACGTACCTCTGCAACCTGATCACTCTCGGCACCGGGACGGCCACGCCCGTCCCCCGGATCGAGCGCAGCGGGTGCGCCTGCTCCACCACGGCCTTGTCCTGGAGCACCAGGACGACGGCGCGCTGAAGCGACACCGTCGTCAGGGGCTCGTAGCTCGCGTTCAGAACCAGCGTGTTGCGCACTCGGCACACCCTTCCCACGGGCGTGCCACGGCGGCACGACCGTCTCCACACACGTCACTGCCGCCGCGCGGCGGCGGAACCACTCTGAACGGGCCCACAGCCGACGAACAAGGGAATTTCCGGTACCGGGGAGGAGCGTGGGGGCGAGCCGGCGTCTGCCCGGTGCCGGCTCGGCGCTCATCTGGCGCCGACCTGGTGCGGGCCCGACGCAGGCCCGACCCGGTGCCTCGGGGGAAACTCGCTGGCGGGAACCGCGTAGGCTCTTGCAGGCTGGAGTCGTACCGACCCGGGGCCCGACCGAACCGGGCCACCACCGGGCGGACGCCCGATCGAAGGAGAAGCGTGACCGTGACGGACATCGTCGACGAGCTGCGGTGGCGTGGGCTGATCGCCCTGTCCACCGACGAGGACGCACTGCGCAAGGCGTTCGCGGACGGCCCGGTCACGTTCTATTGCGGCTTCGACCCGACGGCCCCGAGCCTGCACCTCGGCAACCTGGTGCAGATCCTCACCATGCGCCGGATCCAGCAGGCGGGGAACCTCCCGCTCGGCCTGGTCGGCGGCGCCACCGGCCTGATCGGCGACCCGAAGCCCACTGCCGAGCGCGTGCTCAACGACCCCGAGACGGTGGCCGGCTGGGTCGAGCGCCTGCGGGGCCAGATCTCGCGTTTCCTCGACTTCGAGGGCCCGTACGCGGCGCGCATGGTCAACAACCTGGACTGGACGTCCGGGATGTCGGCCATCAGCCTGCTGCGCGACGTCGGCAAGTACTTCCGCGTCAACAACATGATCGCCAAGGAGGCCGTCGCCCGACGGCTCAACTCCGACGCGGGCATCAGTTACACCGAGTTCAGCTACCAGATCCTCCAGGGCATGGACTACCTGGAGCTGAACCGCCGCTACGGCTGCGCCCTGCAGACCGGCGGCAGCGACCAGTGGGGCAACCTCACCGCCGGCACGGACCTGATCCGCAAGGCCGACGGCAAGTCCGTGCACGCGCTGGCCACGCCGCTGATCGTCAAGGCCGACGGCACCAAGTTCGGCAAGACGGAGTCCGGCACGGTCTGGCTCGACCCCGAGCTGACCACCCCGTACGCCTTCTACCAGTTCTGGCTGAACGCGGACGACCGGGACGTCTCCAATTTCCTGCGGATCTTCAGCTTCCGCTCGAAGGAGGAGATCGAGGAGCTGGAGCGCGAGACCACCGAGCGCCCCGCCGCCCGCCTCGCCCAGCGCGCCCTGGCCGAGGAGCTCACCACGCTGGTGCACGGCGCCGAGCAGTACGAGCGCGCGGTCGCCGCGTCCAAGGCGCTGTTCGGGCAGGGCGACCTGGCCGACCTGGAGGCCCCGACCCTGGCCGCGGCGCTGGCCGAGGTCCCGAAGGCCGAGGTCACCGAACTCCAGCCGGTGGTCGACCTGTTGGTCGCCGTCGGCCTGGCGCCGAGCCGCTCGGCCGCCCGCCGGACGGTCAAGGAGGGTGGCGCCTACCTCAACAACGTCAAGGTGACGGACGAGGAAGCGGTGCCGACCGAGGCCGATCTGCTGCACGGCCGCTGGCTCGTGCTGCGCCGTGGCAAGCGCAACCTGGCGGCCGCGGAGCTGCTGCCGACGTCGGCCGCGGTGTCCGACGCGACCGCGGAGTGACCGAAACCCGACGCCGCTGACCTGCGGCTTCGACGAGCGAGGGCGGGATCCAGCCGGATCCCGCCCTCGACGTTTGACGACGTCCTCCAGGTGGCCTAGTGTTGAACGAGTCGCTGGAGCGGCCACCTCACTCAGCAAGACCCACTCTCACACTTCGTAAGCCCATTCGATTGGGTTCGTTGGCGTTGTCATCGACAGGGTGTGAGCGTGAATTTCGAGTAAATCTCGGAATGCGCTAACGTGGTGGTTGTCGCAGAAAGCGGCCCCGGCCAGTTCGGGAAATCGGATGAATGAAACTCCGGAAAACGGAGCGGAAAACATCTGATAAGCTGGAAACACGAAAGAACGAAGCGCCCGGAGGGCCCGCTGGAAGGCGGTCCGAAGGAAGCGTCCGTTCC